>CALMAB010000303.1:0-2987 GCA_937858325.1 uncultured Acetobacteraceae bacterium | reverse complement strand
ACTACACGCCGGCCGATGTCGCCAAGCTGTCCGGCAGCTTCCGGATCAAGCACACCTTGGCCGAGATGGGCGCGAACCGGCTGTGGCACCTGCTGAAAACCGAGCCGTACGTCAACACCCTGGGCGCGCTCACCGGCAACCAGGCCATGCAGCAGGTGCGCGCCGGTCTCAAGGCGATCTACCTGTCCGGCTGGCAGGTGGCGGCGGACGCCAACACGTCCAATGAGATGTACCCGGACCAGTCGCTGTATGCCGTGAACTCGGTGCCGCAGGTCATCAAGAAGATCAACGCGTCCCTGCGCCGCTGCGACCAGATCGCCCAGCTTGAGGGCGACGACACGATGCACTGGATGGCGCCGATCATCGCCGACGCGGAGGCCGGGTTCGGCGGGGCGCTAAACGCGTTCGAGCTGATGCGCGCCATGATCGACGCCGGCGCCGCGGGCGTGCATTTCGAGGACCAGTTGGCCTCCGAGAAGAAGTGCGGCCATCTCGGCGGCAAGGTGCTGATCCCGATCAGCCAGCACATCCGCACGCTGAACGCCGCCCGCCTTGCCGCCGACGTGGAGGGCGTGCCGACCGTGCTGCTGTGCCGGACCGACGCGCATTCCGCGCAGCTGCTGACCGCCGACGTGGACGAGCGCGACCGCCCGTTCCTTTCGGGTGCCCGCACGGCGGAAGGGTTCCACCGCATCAAGCCCGGCGTCGGCGTGGATTACGCCATCGCCCGCGGCCTCGCCTTTGCCCCCTATGCCGACCTGCTGTGGTGGGAAACCAGCGAGCCGAACCTGGCCGAGGCGCAGCGCTTCGCCGCCGCGATCCACGAGCAGTTCCCGGGCAAGATGCTGGCCTACAACTGCTCGCCCTCCTTCAACTGGGCGAAGAAGCTGGAAGCGGAGCAGATCGCCGACTTCCAGCAGGCCATCGGCGCCATGGGCTACAAGTTCCAGTTCGTGACGCTGGCCGGGTTCCACAGCCTGAACCTGTCCATGTTCAAGCTGGCCCGCGGCTACAAGGAGCGCGGCATGGCGGCGTACTCGGAGCTGCAGCAGGAGGAGTTCGCCTCGGAGGTCGAGGGCTACACCGCGACCCGGCACCAGCGCGAAGTCGGCACCGGCTGGTTCGACGCCGTGGCCGTCGCCGCGTCGGGCGGCAAGTCCAGCACGACCGCCATGGCCGGCAGCACGGAAACCGAGCAGTTCCACGACAACCCGCCGATGTCCGAAGCGGCCGAAGAGCCGATGGAAGGAAGCGGTGCCGCCGCGCACCATGACCACGATGACGGCCTGGTGCACAGCCACACCTGGGCGGTGTCCTCGCCCGACCGCTGACCACCAGCGTCGGCGTGCAAGCCGCTGGCGAATACGCGGCAGAGTTTAGGGAGGAAACGGCGCCCCGCCATGCCCAGCATGGCGGGGCGTGCGTTTCTCAGCTGCCCAGTCCGGTCCTTGCGGGCCGGATGCGTCGTCCGCCTCCCACCGCGTCGGGAGCGCCCTCCTGCTCCCCCATCTCGGCCTTCGCTTCCTCGATCAGCCGCGCCTCGTGCCGGCGCACGAAGCGCACCGACAGCACGGCGACGACCAGCGCCACGGCGCCGACCGCGAGGCCGAACGGCCCGGCCAACCGATGCACCTGATCGCCCAGCAGGTAAGCGCCGAAGCCGTAAAGGCAGGTCCAGAACACGCCGCCCAAGGCGTTCCAAAGCAGGAAGCGTCCCCACGGCATGTGGCTCGCCCCGGCCAGCACGGCGGCGAAGGTGCGCAGGAACGCGACGAAGCGCCCGAAGAACACCACCTTGCCACCATGGCGCAGGAACAGGAACCGCCCCAGGTGCTGCCGCTCCAGGGTCAGCCCGATCTTCGGGCCGTAGCGGGCCAGCACCGGCGGGCCGATCTCCCGCCCGATCATGTATCCCACGTTGTCCCCCAGCACCGCGCCCAGCGCCGACGCCGCCACGACGTGCTCGATGGTGATCTCGCCGGTGGCGGCGGCATACAGCGCCGCGGCGATCAACATGCTCTCGCCCGGCAGCGGCAAGCCCATGCTTTCGAAGAAGATGACGGTGCCGACCACCCAGAATCCGTGCTGGTGAACCAGCCCGGCCAAATCCAAACCGAACAAACCGCTACTCCCCCCGCCAGCGCCGCCACCCGGCGGCACGCAACTCGCACGCCGGGCACGCGCCGCAGCCCCAACCCCAATCATGCCGCCGGGTTCGGTTCCCGAGATAGCAGCTATGCGTGTGCTCGACCGTCAGCCCAACGATGCCTAAGCGGTCCGCCAGCGCCCAGGTTTCGGCCTTGTCCAGCCACATGAGCGGCGTTTCCAGCACGAAGCGGCGCTGCATCCCGAGGTTAAGGGCAAGCTGCACCGCCTTGACCGTGTCGTCCCGGCAATCCGGGTAGCCGCTGTAGTCCGTTTCGCACATGCCGCCCACGACCCGGCGCAGGCCGCGGCGGTAGGCGAGTGCTGCGGCATAGGTCAGGAACAGCAGGTTGCGCCCGGGCACGAAGGTGTTGGGCAGGCCCTCCTCGCCCATCGCGATGGCGGCATCGGAGGTGAGCGCCGTCTGACCCAGCGCATCGAATGACGGCGCAAGGTCGATCACCGCATCCGGCCCGAGCCGCGCGCCCCAACGCTCCGCCAGCGCCGCGCGCACGGGGCCGCGGCACTCAAGTTCCACGGCATGGCGCTGGCCGTAGGCGAAGCCGACCGTTTCCACACGGTTGAACCGCTCCAGCGCCCAGGCCAGGCACGCCGTGCTGTCCTGCCCGCCGCTGAACAGCACCAGCGCGCCGTCATACATCGCCCGTCCCCATGGTTTTTCGCATCTGCCCGCCCCAACTGCTCCCTTATGGACTTGGATTTCACCGAAGACGAGATCAGCCGCTATTCCCGCCACATCCTGCTGGCGGAGGTGGGCGGCGTGGGGCAGGCGAAGCTGCGCGCGGCCCGGGTGCTGGTGATCGGCGCGGGCGGCCTCGGCA
>CALMAB010000302.1 GCA_937858325.1 uncultured Acetobacteraceae bacterium | reverse complement strand
GCCCACCTTGAATACCAGCGCAGCCGGCTCGTGCGCTCCTGGACCCACTTGGAACGGCAGCGCGGCGGCTTCGGCTTCCTGGGCGGTCCCGGCGAAACCCAGATCGAGGCCGACCGGCGGCTGATCGGCGACCGCATCGTGCGGGTCAAGAAGGAGCTGGAACAGGTGCGGCGCACCCGCGGCCTGCACCGCAGCGCCCGGCAACGCGTGCCCTATCCCATCGTCGCCCTGGTCGGATACACCAACGCCGGCAAGAGCACGCTGTTCAACACCCTGACCGGGGCCGAAGTACACGCGCAGGACCAGCTCTTCGCCACGCTGGACCCGACCATGCGCGGCTTGCGCCTGCCGTCGCACCGCCGGGTCATCCTGTCCGACACCGTGGGCTTCATCAGCGACCTGCCGACCGAACTGGTGGCGGCGTTCCGCGCGACGCTGGAGGAGGTGAGCGAGGCCGACATCATCCTGCACGTGCGCGACGTGGCCCACCCGGACAGCGCGGCGCAGCGCGCCGACGTGGTGCGCGTGCTGGACGGCATGGTGAAGGACGGCGTGCTGGACGCCGACTGGCCGTCCCGCACGGTCGAGGTGCTGAACAAGGCGGACCTGATGGGCGGCATCGACGCCGTGCCGGTCCGGGACGGCTGCATCGCCGTCTCCGCCATCACCGGCGAGGGCCTGCCCGCGCTGCTCCGGGCGATGGACGACCGGATCTCGGCGGGCATGGAGGTGGCCGACTATCACATCCCGGCCTCCGACGGCGCGCGCATGGCTTGGCTGTATGAGCACGGCGAGGTGATGGAGCGGCGGGACGAGGAGGACGGCGTCCACATGGTCGTCCGTATGCTCGCCGCCGACCGGGCGCGGTTCGAGCGCGGCGCGTGAGCGCCGCCGGAGACTTGGCCGAGGTTGCGCAGTTGGTCCGGGCCGTGGCCCGCGCCGAGATCATGCCGCGGTTCCGCAACCTCCTGCCCGGCGACGTTCAGGCGAAGACCGGGCCGCTCGACCTCGTGACGGCGGCCGACGAACAGGCCGAGCAGCGCCTGGCCACGGGCTTGCGCCGGATGTTCCCCGGCTGCACCGTGGTGGGGGAGGAGGCCGCGTCGCGCGACCCTGCGTTGCTGGACACGGTGGCAACGGCGGAGCTTTGCTTCCTGGTGGACCCGGTGGACGGGACGGCGAACTTCTGCGCCGGGCTGCCGCTGTTCGGCACCATCGTGGCGATGGTGCGCGGGGGCGCGGTGGTCGGCGCGGTGATCCACGATCCCGTGGGCGACGACACGGCGATGGCCGCGGCGGGGCAGGGGGCCTGGTTGGACGCCGCGTCGGGGGAGCGCACCCCCTTGCGCGTTGCCGCGCCCGTGCCGGTGGCCGCCATGGCCGGCTCGCTGTCGTGGCGATACATGCCGGAGCCGCTGCAATCCACAGTCTGCCGCAACCTGCCGCGGCTCGGCGCGGCATGGGACTATCGTTGCGCCGCGCACCAATACCGAATGCTGGCGGCGGGGCATTGCCATTTCAGCATCTACCACCGGCTGATGCCGTGGGACCACGCGGCGGGGTGGCTGCTGCACCAGGAAGCCGGCGGCTGGTCGGGGCGGCTCGACGGCACGCCCTACAGCCTGGCCGACACCACCGGCGGCCTGATCTGCGCGCCGGACGAGGCGAGCTGGCAGGCGCTCCGGTCGGCCTTGTTCGAGGGCTAAGCTACTCGGCCCGTTTCACGGCGGCCCAAAGCGCCTCCATCGCGTCGAGCGTCGCATCGGCCGGGCTTTGCCCCGCGTCCGCCAGACGGCGCTCCACCGCGTTGAACCGGCGGGTGAACTTCGCGTTCGCCGCGCGAAGGCAGGCTTCCGGGTCCAAGCCCAGCTTGCGCGCCAGGTTGGCGACGACGAACAGGATGTCGCCGACCTCGTCCGCCAGCCGGTCCGGGTCGGCGCCGGGCAGTTCGGCGCGGAGTTCCGCGACCTCCTCGCCGAGCTTGTCCAGCACGGCGGGCGCGTCCGGCCAGTCGAAGCCGACCCGGCCGGCGCGGCTGGTCAGCTTGGCGGCGCGGGTCAGCGCGGGCAAGCCGGCGGACACCCCGGCCAGGACCCCCGTTTCGGCGCGGGCCAGGCGCTCCCTTGCCTTCTGCTCTTCCCAGCCCTGCAGTTCCGGCGCGTCCGGCCCGGCGGGGAAAACGTGGGGGTGACGCCGGATCATCTTGTCCGTGATGGCGCGGGCGACATCGGCGAAGTCGAACGCGCCGGCCTCCTCGGCCATCCGCGCGTGGTAAACCACCTGGAACAACAGGTCCCCGAGTTCGTCCGGCAGCGCCGCCATGTCGCGCCGGGCGATGGCGTCGGCAACCTCGTAGGCTTCCTCGATCGTGTAGGGCGCAATCGTCTCGAAGCTTTGCGCCTGGTCCCACGGGCACCCCGAGGCGGGATCGCGAAGTGCTGCCATGACGTGGAGCAAACGGGCGAGCTGCCGCCGCGCTTCTTCCGTCGCGAGGTCTGTCAAGCGGCGTCCGCCAGCCGCACTCCGCACTCGTCGAACGTCGCGAACAGCCGGGCAGCGGCTTCTTCATTCAAACGCCGGTGCGGCGGGCGGATGTTTAGCCAGCCGTCGTCCCCCGTGTGGCGTGCGACCAACGCCTTCAGGCCCGGGATCAGCGCCGCCGAGGTCACGGCCCGGCGCAGCGTGGTCAAAACCTCCTGCGCCGCAATCCCGGCGTCGGCGTCCCAGCCCGCGTAAACCTGCGCGTTCACGGCGGACGTCACGTTGCTCGCCGCCGAGATCGACCCGGCGCCCCCGGCCTGCAGAAGCTGGTGCAAGTGGCTGTCGTCGCCGCAATACACCTCGAACCCGTCGCGGGCGAAGTGCTCGACGTAGGCGTGGGTGTTGGCGAAATCGCCGCTGCTGTCCTTGATGCCCTTGATAACGTCGGGATAAGCGTGCAGCAGGCGACCAACCAGCGACACCGTGAACGGCACCGCGGACTGCGCGGGGAAGTGGTACAAGAACACCCGCGCGCCGCCGCCGGTGCGCTGGACAACCTCGCTGAACCAGGCGAACAGGCCATCCTCGCTCGGGTTCTTGTAGAAGAACGGCGGTAAAACGAGGACGCCGGGGCAGCCAAGGTCGGCCGCGTGCCGCGCCAGCAGCACCGTGTCGGTCAGGGCCGGCGTGCCGACGCCGGGCAACAGGCGGGCGGGCGGGATGCCGCGCTCGACCAGGCCTTCCAGCACCGCCGTGCGCTCGGACACGCCGAGCGAGTTGGCCTCGCCCGTGGTGCCCAGGACCGCCAAACCGTTGCAGCCATTGGCCAGCAGCCAGCGGCAATGCGTGGCCATGCGGTCCAGGTCAATCAACAGGTCCGCGCGCATGGCCGTCAGCACCGCCGCGTTCACGCCGCCGTAAAGGGCGTCCTTCATGGTCCCGACCTTTGCTTGATGCGGCGCGGCACGCGCGGCGCGCGTCCGGGCCAGTCCACGACATGGTGCTCCAGCGGCCCGGCCCGGCGCTCGTTCACTACCCGGCCGCGCACCGAGACGCCGGCCGCGTGTACGGTTTCCGGATCGCCAGACACCAGCGGGTGCCACCAAGCGAGGCCCTTGCCCTCGGCCAACCGGCGGTAGGCGCAGGTGGGCGGCAGCCAGTCGATGTCGTCCAGGGTGTCGGGGGTCAGCGCGACGCAGTCGGGGACCTTGGCTTGCCGGGTCTCATACTGGCTGCAGCGGCAGGTCGTGCCGTCCAGCAGGCGGCATGACACGTTGGTGAACGACAGCTCCTCCGTGTCCTCGTCCCGCAGCTTGTGCAGGCAGCAGCGCCCGCAGCCGTCGCACAGCGACTCCCATTCCGCCCGCGTCATCCGGTCCAGCGGCGTCGTCGTCCAAAAAGGCCGGTCCATGCCGCGCAGCTTAGCCAGGGCCGGGCAGAACGGAAAGGGCTGCCGGCGACGGGTGCCGCGGGAACGGCTATCGCCTTGGGGCGCCGAGCGGCTGCTGCTGGATCGGCGCCCCAAGGC
>CALMAB010000301.1 GCA_937858325.1 uncultured Acetobacteraceae bacterium | reverse complement strand
GATCGCGCTGCTGTTCGTGCTGGTGAACATCCTTGTGGACTTGGTGAACGCGTCGCTTGACCCGCGTCTGAAGGAATCCTGATGGTGCCGCCCGACACGGCCCAAGCAGGCGTGAGTGAGGAGGCGCCCGGTGGCGTCGGGGCGCCCGCGGTTCCGCCTGTCTCCGGGCGGGGCTGGCGCGTCGCCGCGTTCGCGCGTGACCGGGCGGCCTTTATCGCCGCCGTGGTCCTCCTTCTCGTCGCCGGCGCGGCGCTGCTGGCGCCTTTGCTCAGCCCGTATGATCCCGCTGCGGCCGACAACCTGCTGCGCTATGCCCCGCCGGGCACGGCAGGTCACCTGCTCGGCACCGACGCGCAGGGCCGCGACATGCTGTCGCGGCTGCTTTGGGGCGGGCGCGTTTCGCTTGTCGTCGGCGTCGTGCCGGTGGCGCTGGCGAGCGCTGCGGGGCTGGCGCTCGGGCTGCTGGCGGGAACCGCGGGCGGATGGGCCGACCAGGTGACCATGCGCCTGCTGGACGTGCTGTTCGCCTTTCCAATGGTGCTGCTCGCCATCGCCATCGCCGGGGTGCTGCGGCCCGGCGTGTGGACGGAGGTCGTCTCGATCACCGTGGTGCTGATCCCCTATGTCGGACGGCTGGCGCGCACCGCGACGCTTTCGGTCGCCTCCATGCCCTTCATCGAGGCCGCACGCGCTGCCGGCGCCACCCGCACGGCGCTGCTGCTGCGCTACGTGACGCCGGGCGTGCTGCCGCCGCTGCTGGTCTATGCCACCACTTTAGTCGGGCTGATGATCGTCGTGGGATCGGGCCTCAGCTTCCTGGGCCTCGGCGTGCAGCCGCCGGCGTCGGATTGGGGCGCGATGGTGTCGGAGGGGCGCGTCGTGCTCCGCCGGGCGCCGCACGCGACCGTGCTGCCCGGCCTCGTGATCGTGGCGGTGTCGCTCGCCTTCTCCTTCCTCGGCGACGGGTTGCGCGACGCGCTCGATCCGCGCTCCAGGCGGCGCTGACGCCGATGGACGGCGACGACATCGTGCTGGAGGTGAAGGACCTCGTCACCGCCGTCACGGTGGGCGGGGAGGAGGTGCGGCTCGTGGACCGGGTGAGCTTCGTCCTGCGGCGTGGGCGCACCACCGCCATCGTGGGCGAGTCCGGGTCCGGCAAGACGATGACGGCGCTGTCGCTGCTCCGCCTGCTTGAGCCGCCTGTGCGCGTGGCCGGCGGAACCGTCCGATACCATGGGCGGGACCTGCTCGCGCTGACCGAGCGGCAAATGGCGGCGGTGCGGGGCGCGCGCATCGCCATGGTGTTCCAGGACCCGCTCGCTTCCCTCAACCCGGTGCTGCGCATCGGCTTCCAGATCGCCGAAACGCTGCGGGCGCACCGCAGCATGACCCGGGCGGAGGCGGAACGGCGCGCCGTCGAGCTGCTGCGCCACGTCGGCGTGCCCGACGCGGAGGCACGCGCCATGGACTACCCGCACCATTTCAGCGGCGGGATGCGCCAGCGCGTGCTGATCGCCTCGGCGATCTCCTGCGGTCCCGAGGTGATCATCGCCGACGAGCCGACCACAGCGCTCGACGTGACGGTGCAGGCCAAGATCCTGCACCTTCTGGACGGCCTGCGGCAGGAAACGCAGGCGTCCCTGCTGCTGATCACCCATGACCTCGGCGTGGTCGCGGCGATGGCCGACGATGTTGCAGTGATGTATGCCGGCCGCGTGGTGGAGCAGGCCGACGTGGACACCCTGTTCCACGCGCCGCGGCATCCCTACACGCGGGCGCTGCTGGCCTGCGCGATCAACCTGGAGGACGACCGGCACACCGCGCTGGAGCCGATTGCCGGCGCTCCGCCCGACCCGCGCCGGCGCCCGTCCGGGTGTCCGTTCCATCCCCGCTGTCCCGATGCGGTCCCGGACTGCCGGCGCATCGACCCGGCCCTCCAGGCGGTTTCGGCGCAGCAGTCCGTCGCCTGCATTGTGGCGCAGAGGGCGATGGCCGATGCCTGAGCTGCTCGAGCTGCGCGACGTCAGCAAGAGCTACCCCGCGCGGCGTGGACGGGGGCGCGGGCTGCGCGCCGTGGCGGGCGCCAGCTTCACCCTGGCCGCTGGCGAAACCTTGGGCCTGTTGGGCGAAAGCGGATGCGGCAAGTCCACCCTGGCCCGCCTCGCGCTGCGCTTGATAGAGCCGGATGGGGGCACGGTGCGCGTCGCCGGGCAGGACTTCACCGGCGCGTCCGCCGCGGCCACGCGCCGCCTGCGCCGGCGGGTGCAGATCGTGTTCCAGGACGCGCTGTCCTCGCTCAACCCGCGCATGTCGGTCGGCGTCAACGTGGCGGAGCCGATGCGGCTGCAGGGCATCGGCTCGGAGAAGGAACGGCGGTCGGCGGCGCTCGAACTGCTCGACTTGGTGGGGCTGCGGCCGGAGCACGCCGACCGTTACCCGCACGAGTTCTCCGGCGGCCAGGCGCAGCGCGTCGCCATCGCCCGCGCGCTGATCCTGCGGCCCGACGTCATCGTGTTCGACGAGGCGGTGTCCGCGCTCGACGTGTCGATCCGTGCACAGATCCTGCGTCTGATCCTCGACCTGCAGCAGCGGTTCGGATTGGCCTACCTGTTCATTTCGCACGACCTCGGGGTGGTGAAACGCATCTCCGACCGGATCGCCGTCATGTATCTCGGCCGCATCGTCGAGCTCGGGGCGGCGGCGGAGATCTACCGCGCCCCGCTGCACCCCTACACCGAGGCGCTGCTGGCCGCGATCCCGGTCCCCGATCCCCGCCGGATGCGTGTCCGCCAGCTCGGGGTGGTGGAGGGCGAGGCGGCAAGCCCGCTCGACGCGGCGGCCGGCTGTGCCTTCCGCGCCCGGTGTCCGCACCGCATGGCGGTCTGCGACCAGGCCACGCCGGAGCTGCTGCCGGTCTTGGGGCGGCACGACGTCGCCTGCTTCCTGCACACCGCGCCGCCTCCACCCGAAAGGAAAGCTGCATGACCGCCAGGATCATCGTCACCGGGTTCGAGCCTTGGGAGCACGGCACGGAAAACCCGACGCTGGAGGTGCTCGACCGGCTGAACCGTGCCAACGATGTCGAAGGGCAGGTGAGCACCGTCCGCCTGCCGGTGGACAGTTCCCGCCTGGCCGGCATCGTCGGCGAAATGCTGGACCGCGTGCGGCCCGACTTGTGGATCAGCCTCGGGCTTGCGCCGGGTTCGTCGGTCATCGCCGTCGAGCGGATCGCGGCCAACGTGCTGGACTTCCCCGTGCCGGACAATGCCGGGCACCAGCCCGGCGGCGAGCCTGTTTTCGCAGACGGCCCGTCCGCCTATTTCGCCACCCTTCCGGTCAAGGCGATCACCTTCGGGCTGCGGTCCAGCGGCATCCCGGCCAAGATTTCCAACAGCGCCTCGACCTATGGCTGCAACCAGATGATGTACACGGCCTTGCACCTGATCGCGCGTCGGGGGCTTCCGACGCGGGCGGGCTTCATCCACATCCCTGCCTCGCCATCCTTGGCGGCGCAGCAGGTGTACCCGCAGGTCGAGATGCCCTCCATGTGCGTCGATCTCACGACGCGCGCGGTGCAGACGGCGATTGCGCTGGCTTTGCAGAGCAAAGCCGATCTGCAGGAGCCGGCTTTCAACTACTGATAACAAGCGCCCTGGCACGTCCCCGTTGGCCGATCCGCCCGGCGGTGCCACCATGCTGCGATGAGCGCGCGACACCCCCTCCACGACGGCCCCATCACCGACGCGCACCACCGCCTTGGCACCGCGCCCCGCCTGCATGGGATCGTGCCATGATGCCGGAGCCGCTCGCCTTTATCGGCACCGCCGACCTCGCGGGTCTGCTGCGCGGCAAGTCGATCCCCTTGGCCGAATTGCCGAACCGCATGGGGCGCGGCGTCGGCATCGCCCCCTCCAACCTCATGCTGTCCGTGTTCGGCCCCATCCACGACACGCCGTTCGGCACCGCGGGCGAGCTGATGCTGGTGCCGGACCCGGGGACGGAGACGCTCATCCCCGCGCCGGGCGGGCCGGACATCCACCTGTTGCTGGGCGACTTCCACGGCACGGACGGCGTGCCCTGGGACTGCTGCCCGCGCGGGTTCCTCCGCCGCGCCCTCCTGGCGCTGGAAGCGGAGTTCGGCCTGACCCTGCTTGCCGCTTTCGAGCAGGAACTGGTCTATACCGGCACCGAGGACCGGCCCGGCTCGCCCTACACGCTGGACGCGCTCCGCCGGCAAGGTGCGTTCGGGGGCGCGCTGCTGGCGGCCATGTGCCGGGCCGGGATCGCGCCGGACTCCTTTCTCGCGGAGTACGGCCCCTGCCAGTTCGAGGTCACGGCTGGCCCCGTCCCGGGCCTGTCCGCCGCCGACCAGGCCGTGCAGGTGCGCGAGCTGGCCCGCGCCGTTGCCGCCGGCCTGGGCCACCGGGCGATCCTGGCGCCCATGCTGCGGCCGGACGGCACCGGCAACGGCACCCATGTGCATTGGAGCCTTCTCGACCGCGCGGGACAGCCGGCCACGCACGACCCGGCGCGCTTGCACGGCTTGTCCGCGGCGGCGGAGCACATGGCCGCCGGGATGCTGCACCACATGCCCGCGCTCGTCGCCGTCACTGCGCCCTCCGCCGCCTCGTACTACCGGCTGCGCCCGGGCCGCTGGGCGCCGACGAGGGTTGACCTCGGCGTGCAGGACCGCGGCAGCGCCATCCGCGTGTGCCCGGCGCATGCCGCCGCCCCGGACAGCGCGGCCCGGCAGTTCAACGTCGAGTTCCGCGTCGCCGACGCGGCCGCCAGCCCGTACTTGGCGCTCGGCGCGCTGGTTTGGGCCGGGCTGGACGGTTTGCGCCGAGGGCTGACCCTGGACAGCCTGGCGCCCGCCCCGCTGCCCGCGTCGCTCGCCGAGGCCATGGGCCACTTCCAGGCCAGCGCCGCCGCGGCGGACTGGTTCGGCCCGCTGCACGACGTTTACCTCCGGTTCAAGCGCGGCGAGCTGACGGCGCTGGCCGGGCTGGATGAGGCCGCGATCTGCGCCCGCTATGCCGCTATTTACTGAGGGATGCATGGCCACAGCCACCCCCATATCCAGCTTGCAGAATACGATGGCGCGGAGGTGTCGGCAGCGGCCGGTCAGAGATCGCCCAAAACGGCTGGCAAGTCGCGCGATTGATGCACGATGCGCGCGACAACCGGCGGGGACCGGTCAACATCGAACACGAGGACGTAAGGAAAGCCACGCAGCGACCAGAAGCGGAACCGGTCCGTTGCAAGGTCCAGGCGAAGGTGGGCAAGTCCTGGCCTGCTTGCGATCAAGTCGGCCGCTTGAATGACTGCTCCAAGCAGTGCCTCTGCGGCGGCGGGGCTATCCTCGGCGATCCACGCGGCAGCGTCACGCAACTCGCGCCGGGCACGCGGCGAAAACCGCCCCGGCATCACCGCTTCCGAGATCGCACCGTCTCGATTGCGGCACTCACCTCCGCTTCGACGTCTTCGGACGACATGAAGCCGTCCCGGTCGCCCTCAGCCACGGCGGCCTCAAGCGAGGCCACGAAAGCAGCCTTTCGCTGTTCGGCATCTTGCAACATGCGCAGCGCGGACCGCACGACTTCGCTCACGTTGTTGAAACGTCCAGTCTCGACGCAAGCCTGCGCGAACCGCTCCAGCTCCGGCGTCAGGTTGACGTTTGTTCCCATTCCGGCCTCTCTTTATCAAAGATTGATAATGTCGGACCCATCAGGTTGCAAGCGCCTTCAATCCCTCTGAAAGATGCGTCGCCCGAGCGTGGCCACTCGCTCGAACAGACGCTCACCTCCACATGCACGGAGACTCCTGGATGCGCCCTTGGCTGATCGCCGCCGCCCTGCTCGCCCCGTTGTCCGCCCCATGGTCCGCGCAGGCGGGCGGCACGCTGCGGTTCGGCCTGGACTTCGACCTCGACACCTTCGACCCGGCCCGCAGCGGCTCCTACATCGAGCGCATCGTGAACCTGTCGATGTGCGACCAGCTGCTCAACCTCGACGCGTCGCTGAACCTGGTGCCGGAGCTGGCGACCGCCTGGGACTGGTCGCCCGACCGCCTGGCGCTGACGCTGCATCTGCGCGACGGCGTGCAGTTCCAGGACGGCACGGCCCTGGACGCAGAGGCCGTGCGCGCCAACCTGGAACGCTACCGCTCCGCCCCCTACAGCGCCCGCCGCGGCGAGCTGAAGCCCATCGCGGGCATCGACGCGGTGGACGCCCATACCGTCCGCATCCGCCTCCTCACGCCCTACACCCCGCTACTGGCCCTGCTCGCCAGCCGGTCCGGCCTCATGCTGTCCCCGCGCATCCTGGACCAGCCGACCGAGGCCATCGCCGCGCACCCGGTTTGCGCCGGGCCGTTCTCCTTTGGGGAGCGCGTGGCGCAGGACCACATCACCTTGCAGCGTTTCCCCGGCTACTGGAACGCCGCCGCGGTGACGCTGGATCGGATCGAGTTCCGCGTCATGCCGGATAGCACCGTGCGGCGGGTGAACCTGCAATCCGGCCAGCTCGACGTCGCCAACCGCCTGGCGGCCACCGACGTGCCGGCTGTCGAGGCGGACCGGCGGCTCCGGGTCGTGCAGTCGCCTTCTATCGGCTTCGAAATGCTGTCCTTCAACCTCGCGCACGGCCCCGCCGCCGACACGCCCTTCGCCCATGATGTCCGCATCCGGCAGGCTTTTGCCAAGTCCATCGACCGCGACGGCATCAACCAGGTCGTGTTCGAAGGGCGCTTCATCCCGAGCAACCAAACCGAGGCGCCCGGCAGCCGCTACTGGGA
>CALMAB010000300.1 GCA_937858325.1 uncultured Acetobacteraceae bacterium | reverse complement strand
GTGTCGTACATGGCCACGATGGTTTCTTCGGTCATGGGCTTGGCTCCTGGATAAGGTTGCGTTCAGTCCCGAGGGCTGGGCGGACGTCGCCAGCCGGTTGCGGCACCGCCTCGGTGCGGGTGATCACGGCGTCCTGCGTCCGCAGCGTCACCGTTTCCTGGTGCCGTTCCGTGCTGCGCAGGCACCGAATGCGGATCTCTTCCTTGAGGACCAGCCGGCGCTCGACCACGACGACCTCCTCCACCACCGGAAAGATCGTCGTGTCGCCCTCCTCGCGGACGGGCGGCACGGCGTCCACCGTGCGGCCGAGCGGGACGCGCTCGATCTCGACCCGCTCGTGCGTCAGCGCCTCGTCCACGATCTGCTCGTGCTCGTGCGTGACGGTGGCGACGCGGACGGTGCCGTGCATCCTGCGCCGGGCCACCACGAGGGCCTCGGCCAGCAGCGGCAACGTCAGGGTCCTGGGGTCCGTGTCTGTGTCCGTGTCCGTCATGGGTGACATGGGCTTCGCCTGTTCCGGTTGGGGGTTGGGGAATGGCCCCGGGTGCCCAGTAATCGTTTCGCCTGCACCGGGGTGGCTTGCCCCCCGAGCCCTACTCGTTGTCCGGCCCGAAGTCCTTGCCCTCGGGTCGGTCTCGGGTAACAGGCGCGTTGTCCAAGTCCGGTCGGCGGGCGCGCCCAGCGTTGCCGATGCCGATCCGGTCAACCTTGTTGATGGCCTGTCTGATCGTGGTCCTGACCTGTGCCGCGGCGGCCTTGACCCATTCGGCGTCCAATCGGTCCCTTCAGCCCCCGCAAGGGCATGAGACGCGCCGGCGAGGACCAAGGGCATGGGCGAAGCTTGGAGATAAGCCGTCACATCGAGGCCCATGGCTTAGGCCCGATGTGCTGCCGGCGCACAGATGCAGCCGTACTAGGCGCACTGGTCCTTTGCTAAGGAACGAGCGGGATCACGCCAACGTCATGGGCGGGAGGCCCGCTCGGTCGGTCCGGTGAAGCCCCGCTCCCGCGCCCAGATGATGGCGTCGCTGCGGCCATGCGCGCCGATTTTGCCGTAAAGCGTCGCGAGGTGGTTGCGGACGGTGTTGCGGGACAGGCCGAGGGCCTGGGCGATGCCGTCGCCGTTCATGCCCTTGCACAGCAACGCCAGCACCTCCCGCTCCCGCGGGGTGAGGTCCGCCAGCTCGGTCCGCGACGCCTCCGTGCGCTCGGGATGACGGAGATGCGCCAGCTTCTCGATGATCGTGCGGCTGAACCAGGACGTGTCCTGCATCACCGCCTCGATCGCTTCAAACAGCTCGGCCTCCGAGCGCTTGCGCTCCGTGATGTCCTGCAGGACGGACAGCACGCACCGCTCGCCCGCGATGGTGACGATCTCGGCCGAGGCGAGGCAGTCCAGCAGCCACCCGGTCTTGGTCATCAGCCGGACGTCCTGGTTGCGGATGCGGCCGGTCGTTCGGAGATCGTCCTGAAAACGCTGGCGCGCCGCCGACTCGCCCCAAAGCTTCAGGTCGTCGGCGGTGCGGCCGATCGTGTCGGCGGCGGCGTGGCCGAGGGTATCGACGAACGTCTCGTTCACGTCGAGGATGCGGAAGCCGTCCAGCAGGCTGACCATCATCGGCACCGGAGCCAGGCGGAACGCCGCCGCGAACCGCGCCTCGCTCTGTTCCCGTTCCTCGATCTCCCGCGTCACTTGCCGGTTCGCGTCCGCCAAGGCTTGGGTCCGCTCGCCTGCCTGCGCCTCGATCCCTTCGTAATGCTGGCGCAGGAGCTGCTGCGCCTGCCGGTTCGCCGTCACGTCGCGGACGACGCTGACCATGCGGACGGGGATGCGGTCCATGGTTGCAGGCCGCTCGGCGAAGTCGGCCCGGCCCTTCACGGCGATCCAGCGCAGCGCCCCGTCGGCACGGATGATCCGGCACTCGAACAACAGGTCGCCCGTGGTCATGGCGTCGAGGAAAGCCGCCTGAACCGTCGGGCGGTCCTCCGCGAGCACGTGGTCCAGGAAGGTCGCGAGGTTCCACTCGGGCAGCGGATCGGGGTAGCCGAAGATCCGGTCGTGCCAAGGCGAGCGGCGTGCGCTGCCGTCCATCAGGTCCAGATCCCATGACCCCATCTCCGCGGCATCGAGGGCGAGGCGAAACCGCGCCTTCTCATCGCGCATGTCCGCGATCACGCGCAGGCGGTCCACCGCCGCCGCAAGCAGGTTGGCATAGCCGCGCAGGAGCGCGGTGTCGGCGTCGGTGAACTGCCGGGGCGTGCGGCTGCCGATCTGCAGGACGCCGAACGGCGGCCTGCCTCGGGCGCCGATGATGGCGACGTTGGCCACCGCCTTGACGCCGTGCGCGATCAGGAATGGCGGATACGTGAACCGTGTCTCCGTCGCGATGTCCGGAGAGATCATCGGCTCTCCCGTTCTGAGAGCATGGCCCTCCGAGCTGTCGTCCGTGGCCTTGAGCGTCACCGCGCCCACCACGCCAGGGTTCCAGCCGACGCCGGCGCGCACCGACAGCGACGTTCCGTCCGCCTGCAGCTGCATGACCTTGGCGAGATCGGTGCCCAGGGCCTCCCCGACCAAGCGGCAAGCCTCGGTCAGGATCTCGTCCAGGTTGTCGGACCGCAGCGCAAGCTCCCCGAACTGGGCGAGGACGGTCTGCTGCCGCAGCGGCGCCGGGCGGTCGGCTTCGTCCGTGTTGTTCACAAAAGCACGTTCCACATCGGACTGCCCTGAGTTTTTCTGACTGACCGATTTCACAGGCCGTCCTGTCAACCCGGCTTACAATGATTTCTGAGTCAACGAGAGAACCTTGAAAGGAAGCTGGGTCTCAGGACAACCTGTTCAGGATTTCAGCTCAAAGTTCTACCCTCGACCGCGCCTTACCTGCCGATCGGTGTCTGCGCCGCGAGGCCAAACAGGCCGCCAACCGTCGTGACCCAGCCAACCTCGGTCTGGCTCCAGTGCCGCTGCGTGACCAGGAACACGTTGAGGTAAAGGCTGCGCGCCGCGCACGTCGGCGAGCAGGAAATCCACGGCATGGAGCGACGCCGGGCGGAACCCGCCCTGCTGTTCCCCGGCATCGATTGCTTGCCCGGCTAGGCCAGATCAGAAAATGCAGGTGAGGGCGATGGCGGCGACCACGAGCGCGCCGCCGGCGATGCGCCCGAGATTAAGGCTGTGCTGCTCCATGCCGAACAGGCCGAACGGATCGACGGCGAGCGACATCAGAATGTTGGCCGTGATGGTCAGCCCGCCGAACACGGCGGCACCTACCTTGTTGGCGAACGGGACGCCAGCCACCACCGCAAAGGGACCAGCCTGGCGACCTCGCCGCACCGATTTCATGTCGTTGCCGATGAACAGGAAGCCTGGATTTCAAGGTTGCGCCATGGCATTGGATCACGCGACGAAGGCTAGGACCGTAGCCTTCAGAACTCCTGCGCAGTCCCGAGTTCGGCGGCCACGTCGCAGCAACCTTGTCAGGAAACCACGACACCCGCGTCCTGTAACCTTGCACATGCCCCTGAATGCCATCCGTTCAGTTCCGCATCCTGACGCCCAGCACGAACCCGAACAAGCCAAGCAGGACCGTCCCCACCACAGTCTGGATGCTGGACAGCAGCACCCCGAGCTGGCCGCTCGGCTTGAGCCCGACTTCGGACGTGCCGACCGTCGTCATTGAGTCGAGGCTGAAAAGGAGATAGTCGATTATCCGGAACCGTGCCGCAGAAGCAGCGTCCGTCGGAGCCGCTTCCCGCGGTTCGAGGCAGCTAGCCAGCCAATACACGGCGGCAAACCCGACGAGCACGACGAAAAAGGCGCGCAGGACGCGCAAGACGCTTTCGCCGTAGTCGCACACCCACTCCGACGCGACATCGGCCAGCCACAGCAGGGCTGGCCGCCATGCGGCCCCGACCTCGCGCCGCCCGAGCGCTGTGCGGGCACGCTGGGCATGGAGCCGCTTGCCCATGCGGCGCCGGCGGCGGAACGCCCAGCTTGCGTCGTCGGCGCTGCCGAGCGTGCGGAAGTTCTGCTCCAGCACGATGTAGCCCTCGCGCGCGGCCTCGAAGTCCCCGGCGGCCTCCTCGCCGGTCGCGCCGCCGAGCTGGTGGGCCTGCATGCGGGTGCGTTCGAGCCAGGCGCCGGCGAACCGGACCTGCCGCAGGCTGCAGCTGGTCAGCGCAACATGCGGCAGGACGGCGCCGCTCAGGTCCGCCCCGTCCAGGTTGGCCCCGTCGAGCGCCGCGTCGCGCAGGATGGCCCCGCGCAGGCGGGCGCCCGAAAGGTCGGCCCGGCGCAGGGAGGCCCCGCTCAGGTCCGCAGACGTGAGGTCGGCGTCGTTCAGCTGCGCCTCGTCCAGGCGCGCCCCGCGGAGATTGGCGCGCTGCGCCTCGACCTTGAGCAGCCTGGCGCCCCACAGGTCCGCGCCGGACAGGTCCGCCCCGTCCATGATGGCGCCGGTGAGGTCGGCGAAGCGCAGCCGGGCCGCCCTCAGGCTGACATCCTCCAGGAGCGCCCCGCCGAAATCGGCCTCGCCGGCGTCCACCTCGGTCAGCACGCCGCCGATCAGGTCGGCTTCCCGCAGGTTGGCTTCCTCCAACTGCGCGCCGCGCAGGGTGATGCCGCTGCAGGAGGCCTTGCTCAGGTCGGCGCCGGCGAGGTCGGCGCCCGAAAGGTTGGCCCGGCGTAGGCTGGCGCCGCTGAGGCGGCACGCCCTGAGACGCACCCCATCCCGCTTCGCGTCCCACCAGGCCGCGGCTTGGACCCGGCTGCCCAGGCTCGCTGCCGACAGGTCGGCTCCGTCGAAGGCCATGGGCGGCTGGTTGCCGGGCTGGCGCCGCGGATCGGCGAAGCGCAGCAACGCCTCCGTCGCCGCCGGGTCGCTTTCGGCAGCCTTTGCGGGGTGCTTCAGGTTCGGCAAGAACGGCTCAACCGTTGGCGCGTCCGCCGCCGCGGGATCATGCGGCATTCATCCGCGATACGCCTCAAGCACCGGCCGCCGTCCCGGGGCCGGGCGCCAACGCCTCGATCTGGGTCAGCAACCGCAGAAAATCGACCGGCTTGGGGTGGTAGTCGTCGCACCCCGCCGCAATCGCCTTTTCGCGGTCGCCCGACATGGCGTGCGCCGTGAGCGCGATGATCGGGATGCCGGCGGTGGCCGCCTCCGCCTTGAGCAGCCGGGCGGCCGACCAGCCGTCCAGGACCGGAAGGTTCATGTCCAGCAGTATGACGTCGGGCAGCTCCGCCCGGGCCCGGTCCACCCCCGCTTGCCCGTCGGTCGCAACCGCCACCTCGTAGCCGCGCCGCGTCAGGCGGCGGGACAGGAAATCCCAGATTTCCTCATGATCCTCGACGAGAAGCACGCGCATGAACTCGGTCTCCGCAACAGGTTTGATGGCGTTGAAGCCGGGGGCGTTCAAGGCGTGCCCGAGCCGGCCGGGTCGGACGTGGCCGGCTCGTTGTGCGGAGGCGTCAGCGACCGAAGCTCGCCGGCGAGCTGGCGCAGGTTGGTCTGCCCTTTGCTGAGCACCCGGTCCGCGCCGCCGAGGCGCTTACGCTCGTCGGCGTCCAGGTCCCGTGCCGTCAGCACCACGACGGGAATGTCGCCGCAGCCCGGCCGCGAACGCAGCTCGTGCAGGAACGCGAACCCGTCCATGACCGGCATGGTCAGGTCAAGCAGGATGAGCTGCGGCGGCGCGTGCGCCACCACGTCGAGCGCCTCGCGGCCGTCGCCGGCTTCCGAGACGGTCCAACCATCCCGCTGCAGCACCGTCCGCAGCCGGGCGCGGGCGTCCGGGTCGTCGTCCACGACGAGGATGTCGCCGGCCTCGCCGCGGAACCGGTCCATGACGGCTTTCAAGCGGTCCCACTCGACCGGCTTGGGCACGGTGTCCGCGGCCCCGAGCGAGGCGCTGAGGCCCGGCTCGTTGACGAACGTCACCATCACGACCGGGATGGAGGCCAGGCGGTGATCGGCCTTGAGCAGGCCGAGCACCGACCAGCCGTCCATCTGCGGCATCATCACGTCGAGCAGGATGGCGCGGGGATGCAGAGTGCGGGCAAGCTCGATGCCGAGCTTGCCGTCCGGCGCGGTGCGGACCGCGAAGCCTTCCCGTTCCAGGAACCGGCCCAGCAGGTCGCGTTGCGCCGGGTCGTCGTCGATCACCAAGACGAGGTGCTGCCCGGGCCTGGCCTCCGAGGCCGCTTCCTCCGCCTCCTCCGCCTGTTCCGGCATCTCGGCCGGCAGGCGGATGGTGAAGGTGGACCCTTCGCCATAGGTGCTGGCCACCGTCACGTCGCCGCCCAGCAGGCGGCAGAACGCCCGCGTGATGGCGAGGCCCAGCCCCGTGCCGCCGAAGCGGCGCGTCGTCGAAACGTCGGCCTGAGCGAACCGCTCAAACAGCTTGTCCAACTGTTCCGGCGTCATGCCGATGCCGGTGTCCGCCACGCTGAGCACGACCTCGCTCCCGACGCGTTCCGCCCGCAGCGTGATCCGGCCGCCTTCGGTGAACTTGGCGGCGTTGCTGACCAGGTTGAACAGGCATTGCCGGAGCTTGACCTGGTCGGTGTGCATGGTGCCCAGGCCCGGCTGGAGGTCGAGCGCAATCCCGTTGTTCTTCTGCTGCACCAGCGATCCCACCGTCGATGCGACATCCTGCACGAGCGCCTCCACATCGACCTCCTCGGCAAACGTGGTCATGCGGTCGGCCTCGATCTTCGACAGGTCCAGCACGTCGTTGATCAGGCTCAGCAGGTGGCGCGCGTTGGACTGGATCTTGCGGACGTCGCCCAGGAGGTGCTGCTCGCCGGTTTCCTCCATCTCCTCCTCGATCATCTCGCTGTAGCCGATGACCGCCGAAAGCGGCGTGCGCAGCTCGTGGCTCATGTTGGCGAGGAACTGGCTCTTGGCGCGGTTCGCGGCTTCGGCTGCTTCCTTTGCGGCGCTCAGCTCCTCCTCGGCCTGCTTGCGCTCGGTGATGTCCGTGTGGGTGCCGACCCATTCGCGGACCTCGCCGTCGTCCAGGATGGGCACGCCGCGGGCCGCCATCGTGCGCCACTCACCGTCGGCCCGGCGCAGCCGGTGGTCGATGGCGAACAGGGCATTGTCGGCCACGGCGCGCGTCCAGGCTTCGAGCGTAGCGTCCCGGTCCTCGGGATGCACGGCCTGCAGCCAGCCGAACCCCTCGTACTCCGCCTGGGCTTGCCCGGTGAACGCCGTCCAGCTCGCCTGCGGCGGCGCCAGCTCGCCGGACGGCAGCGTCGTCCAGACGATCGACGCGCTGGTCTCGATCAGGGTGCGGAACCGCTCCTCGCTTTCGCGCAGCCGGCGCTCCGACCGCTTGCGGTAGGTGACGTCGGTGACGACGAGGCCCGCCCCGACGGACATTCCGGTTTCCGTTGGTAATGGGAAGAACCCGAACTGAAACTCGCGCATGAGGGCCGGATTTACCCGGCTTTGCACGGCCACTTCGATGTTGGTGAAAATGCGCCCCGCATCGAGCACCTCGGCCAGCCGCGGCGCCAGGATCTCGCGCATGTCGGGCAGCACGTCCCAAAGGCTGCGGCCCACCGCAGCGTCGAGCGCCCGCTCGCTCATGGTCGAGAGCGCCCGGTTCATGTGCTGGACATGCAGGGCCGGGTCGAGGAAGCCCAAGCCCACCGGCGCGTTGTCCAGGACGCTTTCGAGCAGGGCCGTGCTGGCGCGCTCCGCCCGGCGGCGGCGCACCGCCAGCAAGGCGATGGCCGCGAACGCCGCGAGGATGGCGGCTGCGGCGGCGATCTGCAGCCATGCCCCAAGCCGTGCTTGCTCGGTGCTGGTGATGCGGCCGCGGGCCGTATCCTGAAGCGTGGCCACGGCCGCCCGCACCCGGTCCATCGACGCCTTGTCCTGCCCGGTCAGGATCAGCGCGGTGGCGGCCTGCATTCCCGAATTCCGCCGGGCATCGACGACTTGGTTGGCGAAAGCCCTTTTGGCTTCGACAAGCCTGGCCAGGCGTTCGACTTCCTGCTTAACCGTGCCGACGTCCCTGATGGCGCCATCGAGGGCGGCGGTCGCCTGCTCGTAGGGTTCGAGGTAGGACGGCACCCCGGTCAGGACATAGCCGCGCTCCCCGGTCTCAAGGTCCTTCAGGATGGACAGCAGCCTCTCGCTCGCCACCAGGACGTGGTTCTGCTCGGCCACGGTCTGGCGGGCATGCTGCGCCGAGACCAGCGCCCAGGCTGCCAGGCCAAGGCCGAGGATCAGCAGAACGCCTGCCGGAATGCTCAGGGCAGAATGTTTCGGCAGCAAAGCCGCCAGGCCGTGCAAACGAGAGCCGCGCGTTGCCGGTTCATCCATCACTGAGCACCTTGGATCGAAGCGGATACTACGCTGGCCCTCCGGCAGCGTTCCTCAAGCAGCGTCATCAGGCACCAGGGAGCACAAGGGACATCGAAGATGCACGCCGCGCTTCGGTCACGTTGGGCTCGGCACCGGCTGTGGCCGGCGGGCCGAGATCGCCCGGGCCAGCGCGACAAGTTCCCCAAGCGACAGGACGATGTTCTCCTCGCTGCCTTCCGCGCGCAGGGCAGCGAGCAACGGGCTGGTGCCCGCCGCGTGCCAAAGGCAGACGACGACGGCGGCGTTCGGCATCTGCCGCTGGATGCGCCGGAGCAGGTAGCGGATGCCGGACGCGCTGCTTCCCTGCTCCAGCACGGATAGGCAGCACAGCCGGGCGTTGGCAAGATGCGTCGGATCGCCGCGTCCGGCGCCGAGGACGGCGTTGGACTCGCAACGCGCGGCGAACCCGGCATCCTGTAGCACCTGCACCGCCATGATAGCGGCCAGGTCGTCGAGCTGGCCGCGGCCTGGGATGCAGACGACGGCGCCCTCCGCCTGCCATTCGGGACCCGGCGCCCCCGTGCGGTGCTGCGCGCCGGCGTCGCGCGAGCCTGCCGCAAGCATGGACAGCAAGGCCCCGATCTGCCGGTGGATGCCTTCGAGCCGCTCGAAGGCCAGGGTGTCGCGCGACAGGTCCGCCTGTGCCAGGGCCAGGCCGCGCATGGCGACCTGATCGTAGTACTGGGCCAGCGACGAGCCTCCAACCGTTCTTCGGGCTTGGGCGACCAATTCCTTCGAGTGCCCCTCCAGTGCCCGCTGGTAGAACGTTTCCGCCGGCTCAAGCGGCGGGCTGTCGCCAAGCATGACTTCGAGAAACGCCAAGGACTCCACATGCCGCCCGATCACGACCAGGCAGACGGTCAACGGCGTCGCGATCAGAAGCCCGACCGGACCCCAAAGGAAGGCCCAGAATGCGGCCGAAAGGATCACCGCGATCGGCGACAGCCCCGTGCTGTGGCCATACAGCAAAGGCTCGATGACCTGCCCCATGGCCAGGTCGCTGACGAGGAACAACGCAAGCACCACCAGGGCCAGTGACCAGCCCGGCGTGACCGCGAGCGCCAGCAGGAACGGTGGCGCCACGGCGATGAAGCTGCCGATGAACGGCACGAACCGCGTCAGCCCCGCCAGGATGCCCCACAGGAGCGGGTTCGGCAGGCCCGCGATCCACAGGCCCGCCGCGATGAACGCCCCGAACCCCGAGTTCAGGGCCAGTTGGATCAGGAAGTAGCGCGACAAGCGGCGGGCTGCGTCGTTCATCGCCAGGATGGTCCGGTGCAGGTCCTGGCGGCCGACCAGGCGTACCAGCCGGTCCCGAAGATCTTCCCGGGACAGCAGCACGAAGATGACGAAGACGACGACCACCCCGACAGAGGCGAGCGGACCGAGCAGCGGCTGGGCGATGGTGCGGACGACCACCAGCGCCGACGAGGCGCCAAGTCCGCCGTTCGGTTCGGCAAGCGAGGAAGGCGGCACGACCGCCACGCCGGTTTGCGCCGGGCCGACCTTCATCTCCGTTCCGCCGCTGCCCAGCAGCGAATGGAAGGAGATGCTGAGCCGTTCGAGCAGCTCCGTCCCGGTCGCCAGGAACCTCATCTTTTCTTGGATGGTTGCCTGATAGCTTGGCAGGCTCGCGGCAAGCGTCGTCGCCTGACCGCCGACGACGGCGCCGATCCCGCCGATGATCGTGAAGGCAAGCGCGACGGCGACCAGCACTGCCGGGGCCTTGGGCAGCCGGGCGCGCTGCAGCAGGACGACAACCGGCGCCAGCACGAACGCGAGCAGCACCGCAAGCACCAGGGGAATGAGCAGCTCGCGCCCGAAATAGAGCGCAGCGACCACGACGGCCATGGCGTTCAAAGCTGAAAGGCCGGTGCGGCTCTGGGTGGGAGTGACCTGCGGCGAATTCGCTCGGGGGAGTTGTTCGTTGGACGACGACATCTGGCGGCTTTCTCGATGGGTGCCCGACGCTGTCCCCTTGCGGGGGCAGCTTGGGCGACGGCAGGCCGGGTTGCGACGTGAGGGAGGAGGTTCGGTGGCTTGCGGCCTGTTCTTGGACGCAGCCGCCGCTCTCGGCTATCATGTCGAACGTCGGACGGGCAAAGGCAGAGGCAGAGGCGGGGACAGAGCTGCGTGACCAAGATCTTGCTTGTCGAGGACCACGAGGAGCTTTGGGACATGATGGCGCGCCGGCTCCGCCGCCATGGCTTCGATGTCGTCCTCGCCCATGACGGCCAGCAAGCCCTGTCGCAGGTCCGCGCCGAACAGCCCGATCTCGTGCTGCTGGACATGGACCTGCCGGTTATGGACGGCTGGACCGTCGCCCGCACACTGCGGGGCGGCAACGCCCACGCGCCGGTTCCCATCATCGCCCTCACGGCGCACGCCATGGCCGGGGATCGGGCCAAGGCGTTGGCCGCCGGCTGCGACGACCACCACCCGAAGCCGGTCGATTTTCCGAAGCTGCTGGCGCAAATCGACGATGCGCTGCTCAAGCGGGAAGAAGCGGAGGCTTGAATGACGCGGCCGCGGCGATGCCGATAGTCGTGCGTGGCGGACGCTCCGTAGCCTACAAGGACGGGAGCAGGACAGCAGCAGATAGTGCCGCAAGGGCAAGGTCGGTCAGGAGGGCTGGATATCCGAGCCTTTCCGTGCGGCCCACCCCTGGAGACATGGGTTGTCAGACGCTCGGAAAAGCGGTTGCACACATCGGCTGGCGACTCCTGTCAGAACCGGACTGGCACATGCCACCCGATTTTGAGTGCAGCGCCATGTCGGACGTGGTGTCCGGCTCTTGATAGCCCTTGTGTGCTCCCGTCGTGCCACCACGAAGGTCTGCCAGGCCGCGCGGCCGGTCGCCTCGCGCAACACGCCGGCGTCCGTCAGCTGCTTGAGCAGGGCCAGCGCCGCCTGAGGGCTGATCCGGAGCCGGTCGGCGAGGCCGCGGGCCGTCAGCACGGGCAGCCGCAACGCCGCCACCATCGCCGCCGGCAACGTGGCGTTCGA
>CALMAB010000299.1 GCA_937858325.1 uncultured Acetobacteraceae bacterium | reverse complement strand
GGCTACCAGCATCGCAGCCCGCATTTCGGGGCGCTGCCGGGCCGGTTCGCCAACCGCATCGCCGGGGGCCGGTTCGCATTGGACGGGACCGAGTACCGGCTGGCCTGCAACGACGGGCCGAACGCGCTGCACGGCGGCCCCCACGGCTTTGGCAAGCAGGTGTGGAGCATCGAGGACAGCGGCGAGCGCCACGTGACGCTCGGCCTGCTCAGCCCGGACGGCGACGAGGGCTACCCCGGCGCCCTCCATGTCCGCGTCACCTACGCGGTGGACGGTCCCGAATTACGGCTCGACTACAAGGCTTCGACCGACAAGCCGACCGTGCTGAACCTCACGAACCACAGCTACTTCAACCTGGCGGGCGAGGGCAGCGGCGACGTGCTCGGCCACCTCCTGCAGGTCGAGGCCGACGCTTTCCTGCCCGTCACCGCGAGCTCGATCCCCACGGGCGAAATCCGGCCCGTCGCCGGCACGCCGTTCGACTTCCGCACGCCCACGCCGATTGGCAGCCGCATCCGAAACGCGGACCCGCAGATCATGCACGGCCAGGGCTACGACCACACCTGGGTGCTGCGCCCCGGCGCCGGCCTGCGCCAGGCGGTGCGCCTGCACGAACCTGCAAGCGGCCGGACGCTCGACGTGCTGACCACGGAGCCTGGCGTGCAAGTCTATACTGGCAACCAGTTGACCGGCACGCTGGCGGGACCGAGCGGGCGCAGCTACCGTCAGGGTGACGCCGTGTGCTTCGAAACCCAGCACTTCCCCGACAGCCCGAACCAGCCCGCCTTTCCCTCCACCGTGCTGCGCCCCGGCGAGGAGTTCGCCTCTGCCACCGTGTTCCGCTTCACGGCGCCCCCCGCGCGTTGACATACAGCGCGTAGATCGACTGGCTCGCCGCCATGAACAGCCGGTTCCGCTTGGGGCCGCCGAAGCACAGGTTGGCGCAGCGTTCCGGAAGCTGGATGCGGCCGATGGGTTCGCCTTTAGGAGAGAACACCATCACGCCGTCCAGTTCCGGCGTGCCCATGCCCCAGCCGCACCACAGGTTGCCGTCCTCGTCCAGGCGGAAGCCGTCCGGCGTGCCCGGCCCGGCGTTGATCAGCACCCGGCGCCCCGCGATCCGCGTCCCGTCGCCGGTCACGTCGTAGGCCAGGATGTTGCGCGGGCTGGCCCGGCTCTCGACCACGTACAGCACCCGCTCGTCCGGCGAGAAGGCGAGGCCGTTGGGTCCGGCAACCGCATCGTCCAGCACCGTCGCCTGGCCAGTCGCCGGGTCAAGGCGATACAGGTTCTGCGGCAGTTCCTGCTCCGCCCGCGCGCCCTCGTAGTCGCCGAGCAGCCCGAAGGGCGGGTCGGTGAACCAGATCGAGCCGTCCGACTTCACGACGACGTCGTTGGGCGAGTTGAGCCGCTTGCCCTCGAACCGGTCCATCAGCACGGTGATGGCGCCGTCATGCTCGGTCCGCGTCACCCGGCGCCCGCCGTGCTCGCAGGTAATCAAGCGGCCTTGGCGGTCCCGGGTGTTGCCGTTGGCGAAGTGGGACGGCCGGCGGAACACGCTGACCGCGCCGGTTTCCTCCTCCCATTTCAGGATACGGTTGTTTGGGATGTCGCTGACCAGCAGGTGCCGGGCATCGCCGAACCAGACCGGCCCCTCGGCCCAGCGCAGCCCGGTGGCCAGGCGCTCGACGGCGGCCGAGAAGACGCGGTACTGGGCGAAGCTCGGGTGCAGGATCTGCACTGCCGGGTCAGGGTAGAAGCTGCTGGGCTGCCACATGTCGATGCTCCTCCTTTGCTGTGCCGCTATGCCTTTTCCGCCGCGCACAGGAACTTTTGCGGTTGGACGAGCTTAACGCGTCACCCCCCGCGGGAGGACAAGGATCGTGTGGACCTCTCGGAGGCGTTCAAGGCCCTGGCTGGCGGCTTTGCTGGCGGCCGTCGTCTGCTTGGCGTTGCCGACGGATGGCTTTGCGCGGGCCAGCGGCGGCTATTCCCGGCCGGGCGGCTCCAGCAGGACGCCCTCGTTCGGCAGCAGCAGCATCTCCCGCACCCCATCGTTCGGTGGTGGCAGCGGCGGCTACAGCCGGCCTTCCCAGTCTTACTCCCGGCCAGCTTGGACGCCGCCGTCATCAGCCGGCGACCGTAGCTTCTCGCAGGACCGGTCCGGCGCCGCGTTCAACAACTACCGCACGCAGCAGGACGACGCCCGGCAACAGCGCCAGCCCGCGCCCAATACGGTCCAGCCGCAGCGCCAGGAGTCGCAGTACACGTCGCGCCAATACACGCCGCGCCCGTATGCGCCTGACCGGTCCGGCTGGTTCAACAACCGCGGCTGGTCCACCCCTTCCACGTCTTATTTCGGCGGCAACCGCAGCTTCGGCGTGTGGGACGGGCTGTTCCTGGGTGCGTTGCTGAGCAACCTCGGCCGGGCCGGGTCAAGCGACTTCTTCCACAACAACCAGAACGACCCCGGCTACCAGCAATGGCGGCAAGAGGCCGACCAGCGGGCGCAGGGCGATGCCGACCTGCGCGCCAAGCTGGACGAGCTGGACCGTCAACTGGCGGCGCGCGACGGCGAGCCGCGCACGCCCGGCGCCCTGTCGCCCGACGTGCCGTCCGAGGTCGCCAAGGCACCGC
>CALMAB010000298.1 GCA_937858325.1 uncultured Acetobacteraceae bacterium | reverse complement strand
CGGGTCGGCAACCAGCACCACCAGCGCCGCCAGCAGCCCCCAGCGGACGCGCCCGGTCATGCCGGTCTGCACGAGCGCAGACCCGGCATGAGTCTCTTTTGGTGCGCGGCCCAGCCGCAAACGCTGCGCGTTTCGGCGACCCCACCAGCCCCGCGCACGATGCCGGCCGGCATCATTCGGCCGCGGCTTGGTCGCAGGCCAGCGGGCCGACCGCGCCGGCGCAGCGGACACAGAGCGCCGGGTGCCCGGGCTGCTGCCCGACCTCCGTCAGCACGCGCCAGCAACGGGCGCACTTCCCGCCGGGCGCGCGGTGCACCGCCAGCGCCTCGCCGAACCCGGCCACGGACACGATGGCGACCTCGGCCCACCCCTCCGCGTCCAGCAGCTTCGCGTCGGCGGCGGGTAGGGTGACGGTGGCCTGCAACGACGCGCCGATCAGCTTCTCCAGCCGCGCCGCTTCCAGCGCCGCCGTCACCGCCCCGCGCGCCTCGCGGATCTTGGCCCAGCGCGCGTCCAGCGCCGTGTCGTGCCATGCGGCGGGGATGGACGGGAACTGCTGCAGGTGGACGCTGCCGTCCTCCGACGGGAAGCGGGCGAGCCAGGCCTCCTCCGCCGTGAAGCACAGCACGGGGGCGAGCCAGGCGGTGAGGCAGCGGTGCAGGTGGTCCAGCACCGTCCGCGCCGCCCGGCGCCGCGAACTGTCGGCGGCGTCGCAGTACAGCGCGTCCTTGCGCACGTCGAAGTAGAACGCGGACAGGTCGGAGGAGCAGAACGCATGGATCTCCGGATACACCCCGGTCCAGTCATGCGACGCGAGCGCGCCCCGCACCCGCCGGTCCAGCTCCGCCAAGCGGTGCAGCACCCAGCGTTCCAGCTCCGGCATCGCCGTATCCGGCACGCGCTCCGCCTCGGTGAAGCCGTCCAGGCTGCCCAGCAGCCAGCGCAGGGTGTTGCGCAGGCGGCGGTACAGCTCCGCCTGCTGCTTCAGGATTTCCGGCCCGATGCGCAGGTCCTCCGACACGTCGGAGTTGACCACCCACAGCCGCAGGATGTCGGCGCCCAGCTTGTCCGTGACCTCCTGGGGCGCGGTGACGTTGCCGAGCGACTTGCTCATCTTGCGCCCGTTCTCGTCCAGGACGAAGCCGTGGGTCAGCACCGCCTTGAACGGCGCCCGCCCGCGGGTGCCGACGGCCTCCAAGAGGCTGGTCTGGAACCAGCCGCGGTGCTGGTCGCTGCCTTCCAGATACAGGTCCGCCGGCCACGGCCCGCCGCGGGCCTCCAGGGCAAAGGCGTGGGTGCTGCCGCTCTCGAACCACACGTCCACGATGTCCATGACCTGCTCGTAATCGGCCGGGTCGCGGTCATTGCCCAGGAAACGGCTCGGCGGCGAACTGTACCACGCGTCGGCCCCCTCCTGCTCGAAGGCGTCGGTGATGCGGGACACAACGGCCGGGTCGCGCAGCGGCTCGCCGGTGCGCCGTTCCACGAACACCGGGATCGGCACGCCCCAGGCGCGCTGGCGGCTGATGCACCAGTCCGGGCGGCCGGCGACCATGCTGGCGAGCCGGGTGCGCCCGGCTTCCGGCACGAAGTGGACGCGGGCGATCTCCTCCAGAGCCTTGGCGCGGATCGCCTCGGGGCCGTCCATGCGGATGAACCACTGCGGCGTGGCGCGGTAGATCACCGGCGCCTTGCTGCGCCAGGAATGCGGGTAGGAATGCAGCAGCGTGCCGCGGGCCAGCAGGCCGCCGGCCGCCTCCAACGCCGCGCCCACCGGCGCCGCCGCCTTGAACACGTGCAGCCCGGCGAACAGCGGCACCCAGGCGGCATAGGTCCCGTCCGGCCCCACCGCCTCCGGCACCTCGACGCCTTGGGCACGGCTCAGCAGGAAGTCCTCCTCGCCATGCGCCGGCGCGATGTGGACGAGGCCGGTGCCCTGCTCGGTCGTCACGTAGTCCGCGGCCAGCAACGGCGCGTCATGGTCATAGCCCTGCCCGCGCAACGGGTGCGCGCAGACCAGCCCGGCCAACTCCGCCCCCTTATAAACGTGCGCCACGTGATGCGTCGCGATCCCCGCCGCCGCGCAGACCTGCGGCAGCAGGGCGAGCGCGACCAGCAGCCGCTCGCCGGGGCGGGCCAGCGAGCCTTCTGCCACGCTGTCCACGTGCATCAGCGCGTAGTCGATGTCGGGACCGTAGGCCAAGGCGCGGTTGCCCGGCAGGGTCCAGACGGTGGTGGTCCAGATCACCACCGCGGCGCCGGCCAGCTGACCCGTGCCCAGGAGACCTGTGCCCAGGATTGGGAAACGCGCGAACACCGTGTCGCTGGTGCGGTCGTGGTACTCGATCTCCGCTTCGGCGAGCGCGGTCTTTTCCACCGGGCTCCACATCACCGGGCGCAGGCCGCGATACAGCGCGCCGTTCAGCAGGAACTTGCAGATTTCCCCGGCAATCGCCGCCTCCGACCCGAAATCCATCGTGGCGTAGCGCCCGGCCCAGTCGCCGGTGACGCCCAGCCGCTGGAACTCGTCGGTCTGCACCGCGAGCCAGTGCGCGGAATAGCGCCGGCACTCGTCGCGGAAGTCCAGCACCGGCACCGCGTCCTTGTCGCGCCCGGACTTGCGGTACTCCTCCTCCACCTTCCACTCGATGGGCAGGCCGTGGGTGTCCCAGCCGGGGATGTAGTCCACGTCCTCCCCCGCCATCCGGTGCGCGCGCATCACCACGTCCTTCAGGATGCGGTTCAGCGCGTGGCCGATGTGCAGGTGGCCGTTGGAATAGATGGGGCCGTCGTGCAGAACGAAGGAGGGGCGGCCCGCCATCGCCTCCTTGGTGCGGTCCCACAGGCCGATGCGGTTCCAGCGCGCGAGCAGGTCCGGCTCCCGTTTCGGCAGGTCGCCGCGCATCGGGAACGGGGTGGCGGGCAGGAACACGGTGGAGCGGTAGTCGGGCGTGTCGGTCATGGAGTGGGGTCCAGCGTCCAGGGTTCGGCGATTGCGCGGAAAAACAGTCCCGGCGTTCAGGCCGGCCCGGTAATTCGCGTCTGCAGCACTTGGACCATGGGCGGACTATGGGGAGGGTGGGCCGGCCGGGTCAAGCGTCGCCAGCATAGCGCGAGCTTGGTCCGCGTCTGCAACAATTTGGGTGCGCAGGTCGGCGAACGAGTCGAACTTGCGCTCAGCACGTAGGAAGGCGTGCAGCGCCACCGCGACCTCCTGGCCGTACAGGTCGCCGTCCCAGTCGAACAAGTGCGCTTCCACCCGGCTTTCCGTGCCCTCGTTCACCGTGGGACGGCGGCCGATGTTGGCGACGCCCGGCACGGCCGCGCCGTCCGGCAGGGTGACCCGAACGGCGTAAACGCCGCGCGCCGGCTCCAAATGGCGGCCCAGCGGCACGTTGGCCGTGGGGAAGCCGATGGTGCGCCCGCGCTTCTCCCCATGCGTGACCGGGCCGCGCACCGCCCAGGGCCGGCCCAACTCCGCCGCGGCGCGCTCGGGGTAGCCGTCCTGCAGCAGGCGGCGGATGCGCGTGGAGCTGATCGGCCCCTGCGCGTCGGCCAGCGGCGGCACCACGGTGAGGCCGATGCCCAGCGCCTCCGCCCGCGTGGCCAAAAACGCGATGTCGCCGCCCCGGCGGTGCCCGAACGCGAAATCGGGGCCGCAGGCCAGGTGCGCCGCGCCCAAGCCGCGGTGCAGCACCTCCTCCACGAACGCCTCGGCGCTCAGCAGGGAGAAGGCGCGGTCGAACGGCATCTCGTACACGATCTGCACGCCCAGCGCCGCCAGCGCCG
>CALMAB010000297.1 GCA_937858325.1 uncultured Acetobacteraceae bacterium | reverse complement strand
GTCGCGCAGTCCTGGGTCGGCACCGGCCCGAACCAGCCGGTGTCCCCGGACCAACTGCACCAAGTGTTCGGCGACGACCAAGTGAACCAATGGTCGCAGCAAACCGGCATGCCGAAGCATGACCTGCTGTCGCAGCTTTCGCAGTACCTGCCGCACGCCGTGGACCAGATGACCCCGCAAGGCCAGGTGCCCACGGAAGCGGAAGGCGGCAGCGCGTTCGACGGCGCGGGCGTCAACCTCGGCTCGCGCACTGTCTGACGCGTGGCGGAAGCACGGCTCAGCCGGCCGCAGCCGGCTGAGCCGTGTCCTCCTCAAGCTCGACGGTGAGGGCGCGAAGCTCGGCCGTGTGCGGGTGGCGAACACGGCCTGCCCGCAGGTCGGCCGCCGACAAGGTTTCCACCAAGTCGCCGCCCTGCATGACGCCGATCACGGAACACAGATGGGCCACGACCGCCAGGTTATGACTCACCAGCAGGTACGTCAGGCCGCGGCGCTCCTGCAAGTCCCGCAGCAGGTTCAGCACTTCGGCCTGCACTGACACGTCCAGGGCACTGGTCGGTTCGTCCAACAGCAGCACGTCGGGCTCGGCCATCAGGGCGCGGGCGATGGCAACCCGTTGCCGCTGCCCGCCAGAGAGCTGGTGCGGGTAGCGGAACCGCACGTTGCGCGGCAACGCCACGTCGGACAAAGCCCGAGCGATGCGGGCGTCGCGGTCCTCCAGGCCATGCACGATCAACGGCTCGTTGAGCGCCCGGTCCACGGTTTGCCGGGGATGCAGGGAGCCGTAAGGGTCCTGGAACACCATCTGCACGCGTCGGAAGAACGCCCGGTCGCGGCGCCGGCCCAGCTCCGCGCCGTCCAGCCGCATGGCGCCGGTCCATTCGGGGTTGAGGCCCGAATAGGCCCGCAGGATCGTGCTCTTGCCGGACCCGCTCTCCCCCACCAGCCCGAAGCTGCCGCCGCGCGGCACGGCAAGGCTGATGCCGTGCACGACCTCGTTGGCGCCGAACCGGACGCGCAGGCCGTCAATGTCGATCATGGGGGGGGGTCGATCATGCGGCGAGCCACGCCGGGTCGCGGTGCATGACGGCCAGGCGCGCCTCGGGGTGGGACAGTCGCGGCAGGCAGTCCAGCAGGCCGCGCGTGTAGGGGTGCCGGGCGTGGGCCAGCTCGCCGGCGCGCAGCTCCTCCACCACGCGGCCGGCATACATCACCGCCACCCGGTCGCAGAAATGCCCGACCAGCGGCAGGTCGTGGCTGATCAGCAGCAGCCCCATGCCCCGGCGGCTCACCAAGTCCTCCATCAGCCGCAGGATCTCCGCCTGCACCGTGGCATCGAGCGCGCTGGTCGGCTCGTCGGCGATCAGCAGCTCGGGGTCGGGCGCCAGCATCATGGCGATCATCACCCGCTGCCCCATGCCGCCGGACAGTTCGTGCGGGTAGGCGCCGGCGACGCGGGCCGGATCGCGGATGCGCACCTGGGCCAACAGGTCCACCGCCGCACGCCGGGCCGCACGCTTGCTGCCGCCCTTGTGCGCGCGCCACGCTTCCGCCACCTGGTCGCCCGCCGTCATCACGGGGTTCAGCGAGTATTTCGGGTCCTGCAGGATCAGCCCGGCGCGCTTGCCGCGGATCGCCCGCATCTGCTTCTCGCTCGCCGTGAGAACGTCGGTGCCGTCGAACGCCAGCCGGTCCGCCTGCACGCGGGCGTTGCCGGGCAGCAGGCGCAACAGGGAGCGGGCGGTCAACGACTTGCCGGACCCGCTTTCGCCGACGATGCCGAGCTTCTCGCGCCCGAGCGTCAGGGACACCCCGCGTACCGCCTCCGCCCAGCCGGACGGCGTGGAGAAGGCGACGCGCAGGTTGTCGATCTCGACCAGCATCACACCCCCTGCTTCGGATCGAGCACGTCCCGCAAACCGTCGCCCAGCAGGTTGAAAGCGAGGCTGGCGACGAAGATGGCAAGGCCGGGGGCGGTCGGTACCCACCATTGCTCCAGGATGAAGCGCCGGGCGGTGGCGATCATGGCGCCCCATTCCGGCGACGGCGGCTGCGCCCCCATGCCGAGGAAGCCCAGCCCGGCGGCGGTCAGGATGATGCTGCTCATGTCCAGCGTGACGCGCACGATAAGGCTCGGCAGGCACAAGGGCGCGATGTGGCGCAACACGATCCGCCCCGGCGTCGCGCCGCACAGCCGCACCGCCGCGATGAAGTCGGTGCCGCGCAGGCCGAGCGTTTCCGCCCGGGCCAGCCGCGCGTAGGGCGGCCAGGCGGTGAGCGCGATGGCGGCGACGGCGCTGGTCACGCCGGGGCGCAGGGCAGCGACAAAGGCTAGCGCCAGGATCAGCCGGGGAAACGCCAGGAAGATGTCCGTCACCCGCATCAGCAGCCGGTCCCAGATGCCCCCCGCATAGCCTGCGACGCAGCCGACCGCGAGGCCCAGCGGCGCCACCAGCACCACCACCGCCACCACCATGCCCAGCGTGATCCGCCCGCCGTAGAGCAGGCGGGAGTACACGTCGCGCCCCAACTCGTCCGTGCCGAACCAATGCGCGGCCGACGGCCGGGCTAGGCGGCTGCCCTAGTCCTGCTCTCCCGTTTTGTGTTTTGCAAGCCAGGGGGGCAGCAATGACAGAACGTTCAGCGCCAGGATGACGATCAGCCCCACCATGGCCAGCGGGTTGCGGCGGAACTGCAGCCACAGTCGGTAGCGCCGCCCCCAGGCGGCCTGCCCGCGGGACGCCGGAGCCTCGGTCAGCAGCCAGTCGCGGGTGACGATCATCGCGTGCCCCTCATCGCACGCGCGGGTCCAAGACCCGATACATGAGGTCGGACAACAGGTTAAGCACGACGTAGGCCAGGCCCACCACCAGCGTCGCGCCCAGCACCGCGTTCATGTCGGCGTTGAGCAGGCTGCCGGTCAGGTACTGGCCGAGGCCGGGCCAACTGAAGATCGTTTCCGTCAGCACCGCCCCTTCCAGCAGCCCGGCATAGGTCAGCACCACCACCGTCAGCAGCCGCACCAGGATGTTGCCGAAGGCGTGCCGCCACACCACGGCAGCGGCGGACAGGCCCTTGGCCTTGGCGGTGATGACGAACTCGCCGCCCAGGCTTTCCAGCATGAAGGCGCGGGTCATGCGCGCGATGTAGGCCATGTTGGACAAACCCAGCACCGAAGCCGGCAACGCGATCTGCTTGCAAGCGTCCCAGAACGCGTCCCAATCGCCGGCCAGGGCCGCGTCCACCAGGAGCAGCCCGGTCCGCTGGTCCACCATGCCGTCGAACGCCACGCTCTGCCGCCCCGGCCCCGGCGCCCATTGCAGGGTCGCGTAGAACACCAGCAGCGCCAGCAACGCCAGCACGAAGATCGGGACCGAGTAGCCGGACAGGCACACCACCCGGATCACCGTATCGGCCCAGCGCCCCTGCCGCACCGCCGCATACACGCCGAGCGGCACGCCCAGCAGCACCGAAACCAGCAGCGCCGCCGTGGCCAGCTCCAGCGTCGCCGGGAAGAACCGGGCGATGTCGGTGCCGACGCTGTTGCTGGTCATCACCGAGCGGCCGAAATCCCCCTGCGCGAGCTGCCCGACGTAGCGGACGAACTGCTCCGGCAAGGACTTGTCGAGGCCAAGCTCCAGCCGGGTGCGGGCCACCACGTCCTGCGGCGCGCGGTCGCCGACGATGGCCAGCACCGGGTCGATGGGCACCACCCGGCCGATCAGGAAGGTGATCAGGATCAAGCCGAACAGCGTGATCGGCACGCTGGCCAGGGCGGCGGCAAGCGTCCGAAAGCGGCCCACGCCTGGCCGCTACGCCTTGGTCAGCCCGGCGTAGCTCGTGCGGTCCCCCAGTAGCGCGAGCTGGAGGCCGGTCGTGGTCTTCTTCATCGCCGCCACCTCGACCTGCTGCCCGATGAACACGAAGGGGCTGCGCTCCTGGTGGTCGCGCTGCAAGCGCTCGTACAGCGCCACGCGGCGGGCGGCGTCCGGCTCCTTGAGCGCCGCGACCGACCGGGCGGTGAAGTCGTCGTCCTTCCAATGGCTGCGCCAGGCCAGCGTGCGGTTGACCTGCGCGTCGCCGTCATCGGTGTTGACGTTGAACGTTTCGGAGTTGCTGTTCGGGTCCATGTAGTCGGACCCCCAGATCCCCATGGCGACCTGGTGCTGCCGGGCGCGGGTCTTGGTGATGACCTGGCGCTGCTCCCCGGCGATCAGCGTCGCCTTGATGCCGGCCTCCGCCAGGTTGGCCTGCACCGCCTGCGCGATGTCGGCGTACGGCGCGACCGAGTAGTGGTCCATCGTGATCTCGAAGCCGTTCGGCAACCCGGCCTCCGCGAGCAATGCCTTGGCCTTGGCGATGTCCTTGCGGAACGGCAGATCGACGAGGGCGCCGGGGAAGCCCTTGGGCAGGAACGCCTGGTGCGGCTCCCAGGCCTTGGGCGTGATGTTGGCCGCGATGCCCTCGTAGTCGATGGCCCACTTGAAGGCTTGGCGGACCTGCGGTTTGGACAGGATGGGGTGGGTCTGGTTGAGCGCCAGGAAGTTGATCTGCGACTTCGGCGCAACCAGGAGGGTGTAGGCCGGGTCCTCCGCCAGCGCCGCCAACTGGTCGGGCGCGAGCGTCCGGGCCACGTCGATGTCGCCGCGCTGCAAGCCCAGCAACTGCGCCGAGGTGTCCGGGCGGTGCTGCACGATGAGCCGCTTCAGCTTCGGCGGCGTCGCGGCGGCCGGGTTCGGCTCCATGACCACGCTCTCGCTTGCGCGCCATTGCCGCAACTGGAACGGCCCCGACCCGGCGCTGTTGCCGCCCTTGAGCCAGCCGTTGCCCAGGTCGTCGCCGACCGCCTTGGCCATCACCGTCTTCTTGTCCACCACGCTGCCGACCAGCGCCGACAGGCAGTACAGCAGGAAGCTCGGCGACCCTTTCTCGGCCAGGGTCAGCACCAGGGTGCGCTCGTCCGTCGCGCGGATGCGGTCGGCCGCGTTCTCCTTGGTGAAGCCGAACTGGTTGACGATAAAGGCCGGCGCCTTGTTGAGGATCACCGCGCGTTGCAAGGTGAAGGCCGCGTCCTCCGCCGTCACCGGGTTGCCGGAGGCGAACTTGCGCCCTTGCGCCATCTTGAAGGTGGTGGTCAGCCCGTCCTCGCTGGTGCTCCAGCTTTCCGCGAGGTCCCCCTTGATCACGGTCGGGTCCTTGAGGTCCGGCAGGATCAGCCGGTCATACACGTTGGCCAGCACCTCCTCGCCGCTGAACTCGAAGGATTCCTGCGGGTCGAGGCTCACGATGTCGTCGATCTGCCGGGCCATCACGACCACGTCGCGCGGTGTCGCGGCCCAGGCCGTGCGGGCATACGGGATGAGCGGGCTTGCGCCCACGGCGCCAAGCAGGGTGCGGCGGTTCAGCATGGTGCGGGTTCCTCGGTCCGGGCACAGGATAGCCAGCGCCTTGCCCCTTCGCAATCGGGGCATGGGCTTGCGGTCGGACAACGCCTGGCACAAGCTGGCGCCGGAACGGTCTGGACGGTGGTAAAACAAACGGCTCGATGTTGCGGGCGGCCCTTTGCAGGCCGCAGCCCGGCCCGATAATGAGCATTTTAAAGATTTAGACGGCCTATTAGAAATATAGATATGGAAGCAAATATCCGTAAAGCAACAAGCTCTGATATTCCTAAGATGATGCAGATACGCAGTGCTGTTCAGGAGAACAAACTAAGAAATCCAGACAGGGTTAAGTCTGAACACTATGCAGATTTTATAAAAACAGGCGAGATATGGGTTTATGAGGAAGGCAATCATCTACTGGGATTTTCAGCAGGCGATGCCCGAGCTGACTCAGAATGGCCTGGCTCAATTTGGGCTGTTTTTGTCGATCCCAATCATGAGGGAAAAGGGATAGGGCAAGCTTTATTGAACTTTGCATGTGCTTCGCTAGAGCGTGCAGGCTATGACGCCGCACAGCTATGCACCGCATCAGGAACACGCGCAGCCAAGTTCTACAGTCGAGCTGGTTGGGTCGAGAATGGTTACACAGATGATGGGCAGATCATCTTCAAGCGTCGATTGCCTGCCCCAGCACCTTGATTCTACAAGCTGCTTGACCGTCGCCAGTATGCGCCGACCGACCGGCGGGGCAGCATTGGAATTATGAGCGGCGATCCATTCAACAATCCCTGAAAAATCATCGTTTGCCGCTTGGGTCCATCGGATCGTCATGGGCGCGGCGAGACGATCCGTTCAAAGGCCGCGACGACCATCTGATGATCAACGGTCCGGCCATCCCGCAACGCCTGCTTGCCCTCTTCCACGGCGGCAAGGAATTGCTGTTCAGTGGCGACGGAGGACCGCAAGGCTTCATTGACGAGCCATGATTTGCTGCGTCCGGCAGCCGCAGCCAGCCGCTCAAGCTCGTTGTCAAGATCGGCATCAACGCGGGCAGCTATGGTGACGGATTTTGCCATGACTGCGCCTGTATGGTGAACAATGTTTACATTGTGGCACATTCTCCTTCAGCATTGCAATCAGCCCTGATTTTCCGACGCCAAAAGGCCGGTGGTGCCATCTCTCCTTGGGTTTCTACCCTGGCGCAACAGCAAGGTTTTGTTGACGCGGACTCAGCACAGCCAGCCCCCTACCCCTTCGCAATCGGCGCATAGGACGTGCGGTCCGCCAACGGCCCCTGCCGGAAGCCGGACAGCGGGCGGCGGAGCGCCGCGATCCCGATCTCCTGCAGCATGATGGCGAATGGGCCGCGGGCCATCAGGTCCCGCTGCATCGCCTGATACTCCGCGATGCGCTTCCCCGCATCCGCCTCCTTGACCGCCGCCAGCGCCCGTGCGGTCAGGTCCGCGTCCGCCCAGGCGCAGTTCCAGGCGGAGGTGCGGTTGGTGGAAGCGTCGGAGTTGTCCTCGTTCACGCAGAACGTTTGCGCGTTGCTGTGGGGATCGAGGTAATCCGACCCCCACAGCGAGATGGCAAGCTGGTATTGCCGCGCCCGCACCTTGGTCAGCACCTGCCGCCCTTCCCCGGCCTGCAGGGTCAGCCGGATGCCAGCCTCCCGCATCTGCGCCTGCAATGCCTGCGCGATCTCCGCCCGGGGCGAGCTGGAGGCATGGTCGAAGGTGAGGTCGATCCCCTCGGGAAAGCCCGCGCCGGCCAGCAAGGCCCGGGCGCGCGCCGGGTCGTAGCTGAAGGGCGTGTCGGTCAGGGCGGCAGGGAAGCCAACGGGCAGAAAGGCCTGGTGCACGCGGTAAGTGTCGGCCGTCAGGTTCGCCTCGATGCCCCGGTAATCGATGGCCCAGCGCAGCGCCTCCCGCACGTCTGGCTTCGCGAGCGCCGGGTGCTGCGTGTTCATGGACAGGTGAACAAGGCTCGCCTTCGGTTCCGACAGCACCTCGAAGCGCGGGTCGGCGCGGGCGGCGCGGACCCCTTCCGGCAGCAAGTCGCGGGCGATGTCGGCGTCGCCGCGCTGCAGCAGCAGGAGCTGAACCGCCGGGTCGGACACGTGGCGGATGACCATGCGCTTGGCGCGCGGCGGCCGGGGGTGGGACGGGTTGGCATCGAGCGCCACGACCTCGCTCGCCCGCGCGCTGCGCACCACCCACGGCCCCGACCCGGCGCTGTTGGTGCGCAGCCACGCATTGCCCAGGTCGCCGCCCACGGCGTGGGCCAGCGCCACGCGCTTTTCCACCACGCCGCCGACCGAGGCCGACAGGCAATACAGCAGGAAAGTCGGCGCCTGCCGCTCCGCGATCTCGATCACCAGCGTCCGGTCATCGGCGGCCCGGATGCGAGCGGCCACGTTGTCGGGGGTGAAGCCGAACTGCCCGATGATGAAGCCCGGCGACTTGTTCAGGATCACCGCGCGCTGCAGGCTCCACGCCGCGTCCTCCGCCGTGACCGGCGCGCCGCTGGCAAACTTGCGGTCGCCGCGCAGGTGGAAGGTCCAGGTCCGGCCGTCCTCGCTCGCGGACCAGCGTTCGGCCAGCATGGGGTTGATCCGCGTGGGGTCCTCGTCGTCTGGGTTGACGAGCTTGTCATACACGTTGCCGCAAATCTCGGAGCCGGAGTACTCGAAGCTTTCCTGCGGATCGAGGCTGATGATGTCGTCGATGCGCTTCGCCATCACCACCGTGTCCCGGGGCGTGTCGGCGAAGGCGGAAGCATAGGCGCTGGCCCAGATCAAGGGCGGGGCGAGCAGGGCGCGGCGGGTGGGCATGGCGAACTCCGGACCGGGACGCCCCACGATGCCGCCCGCTACTCCTCCTCGTCCAGGAAGACCGGGTCGGCTACCTCGTCATACGAGTCCCGCTCGGCGTAGCGGCCCCAGTGGATGGCGGGTGACTGCGTTTC
>CALMAB010000296.1 GCA_937858325.1 uncultured Acetobacteraceae bacterium | reverse complement strand
GCCTGATCGCCACAGCCCTGCTCCCGGACAACACGAGCCGGGACACTGCCGGTCGGCCAGGATCACCCGTGGCCGGGCCGCCGGACCGGAGGACTGCATGTCGGGCCTCCGGACGATTGAGGTCAGTCGTCGGCAGTGTCCCGGCTCGTGTTGTCCGGGAGCAGGGCTGTGGCGATCAGGCTGATGACCGCGCAGGCGAGGATGAACAGGGCGATCACCCAGCCCGTGTGGTACTGGGCCAGCAGGTACGCGACGCTCAGCGGCGCCGGGCCGCCGGCGATGACGGAGGCCAACTGGTAGCCGATGGACGCGCCGCTGTAGCGGAGCCGCCCGGGGAAGCACTCCGCGATCAGCGCCGCCTGCGGCCCGTACATGAGGTCGTGCGGGATCAGCGACACGACGATGGCGAGGAACACCAGCGCCGGCGACATGGTGTTCAGCAGCCCGACATAAACGAACCCGTACAGCCCGGTGAGCACCGCGCCCAACATGTAGATGCGACGCCGCCCGAAGCGGTCCGACAGGTGGCCGGCGAGCGGCACCGTCACCAAGGACAGGGCGGAGCCGGCCATCACCGCAATCAACAGCAGGTCGCGCGACAGCTTCAGCGTGCCGACGCCGTAGGAGAACACGAAGGCGGTGAAGATATAGAACGGTGCCTGCTCCCCCATGCGGGCCAGCGCGCTCAGCAGGATCTCCTTGGGATACTGCCGCACCACCGTCAGCGCCGGCGTCTTCTCGATGCGGTTTTCGGACGCCATGCGCCGGAAGGTGGGCGACTCCTCCACGCCCAGCCGTATCCACAGGCCGACCCCGATCAGCACGACGGACAGCAGGAACGGGATGCGCCAGCCCCAGACCAGGAACGCGTCGCCTGACCAGGCGCTGAAGCCCAGCACGGCCAGGTTCGCGGTGAACAGCCCGGCAGGCACGCCCATCTGCGGCCAGGACGCGGCCAGCCCGCGCCCGCCCTTGCTGCCGGCCCATTCCATGGACATCAGCACCGACCCGCCCCATTCGCCGCCGACGCCCACGCCCTGGATGAAGCGCAGCGCCGTCAGGATCACCGCGCCCCAGATGCCGATGGTGGCGTAGGAGGGCACCACGCCCACCAGCACGGTGGCGACGCCCATCAGCATGAGGGTGGCGATCAACGTCGATTTGCGCCCGATGCGGTCGCCGAAATGGCCGAAGATCGCGGCCCCGATGGGCCGGGCGACGAAGCCCACGGCATAAACGCCGAACGCGTTGAGGGTCGCGACCAGCGGATCGGCGTTGGGGAAGAACAGCGTCCCGAACACCAGGCCCGTGGCGGTGCCGTAAAGGAAGAAGTCATACCACTCGATGGTCGTGCCGATGGTGGCGGCCAGCGCCGCCCGGGTCAGCATCCGGCGCTGCTCCGCGGGGGATAAGGCCGGCGCCTGGGCGGTTGAAGACATGGGAGGCTCCTCGCAGTTTTCGCCCACGATGCGACCGGCCTGCGCGTTCCGCAAGCGGAGTTGCTCGGCTTGAGGCCGGGTCATGCCGGCGGCCCCTGGATTGCCGCGTCGCTGCGCTCCTCGCAATGACGGATGGTATCAGGCGACCGAGACGTGGACCCGGTGCCAGGCCGTGCTCAGGTAGCCCTTGAAGTTCCACACGTCGTCCGGCAGCGCCGGCTGGGTTTGCCCAGCGGAGTCCCAGGCGCGCACCGCCAGCTCATGCCGGCCGCGCGGCAGGTCAAGCTCGATGCGCCAAAGCGTCCAGCTCCAGGGCGCCGCCGGGTCATGCTCCAGCTCGGCCTGCGTCCAGGTCCGGCCGCCGTCCGCGGACACGTCCACCCGGGCCACGGCGCGGGCAGTCGCGACGGCGTAGCCCCCGAGCCGGGTGCGGCCCGCGTCCAGCACGGCGCCCTCCGCCGGCTGGCAGATCGCCGAGGTGAGCGGCATGTCGTCGATGGTGACGCCCTTCTGCCAATCCACCGTGTCCTCGGTGACGTCGGGGGGCAGCATCTTGTAGTCGCGCTGCTGCATGTGGTTGTCGGATGGCCGATCCTGCACGGTGATGGCGGCGAGCCATTTCGGGCTGCGCACGCCCGCGTAGCCCGGCACCACGGCGCGCAGCGGGAAGCCGTGCTCCGGCGCCAGCGGCTCGCCGTTCATCGTGTGGGCGAGCAGGGTATCCGGCGCCATCGCCTTGGCCATGCCGATGGACACGCCGTAGGCGAACCGCCCTTCGCCCGGCATGTCCACGGTGTCCCGGCATTCGAACGCGACGTGCGGCGCCGCGTCCTCCGCCCCGGCCGCGCGCAGCACGTCGGCCAGCGCCACCCCGGTCCACTCGGCGTTGCCGATGGCGCCGGCCGCCCAGGGATCGCCCGCGGTTGGGCGCACCGTTTGCAGGTCGGCACGGCGGTTGCCGGCGCATTGCAGCACCGCAATGACGGTGCGCGCGGGAAAACGCTCCCGCAGTTCCGCCATCGACAGGTCCAGCGGCGTGGCGACACGGCCGCCCACCCGCAGCCGGTGCGTCGCCGGGTCGAGGTGCGGGATGTCGCCGTGGCTGCGGACGTAGAAGTCGGCCTGCGCGGTCACGGGGGACGCGAGCAGCCGGTCCGGCGGCGGCTCCGCGTTGAAGGGGTGCGCGGACCGCACCAGCAGGTTCGGCTTGGAACTGGGAACGGGCACCGCGGCCTCCGTTGCTGTGGCCGGGCTTCAACGCGGGCGCGGGCGGGGTGGTGCAGGCCCGGCGCCGAAAAGCACGACGCCGCCCAGATCATAAATCTTAACAAAGCTTAAACGTGAAACACGACGCGGGCTTACACCGTGTCGGCTCTAAATTAATCAACGCACTGTTTTTATTGATTGGTCTCATTATTGCGAAAAGGGAGTTGGGCCGTCGGGTGCCCGCCAACCTTGGAGTGTTCATGCGCCAGTTTCTTCTAGCGTCAGCGATGGTCCTCGCTGCACCATTTCTCGCCGCGGGCGGAGCGTGGGCCACGCCCACGCTCGGGATCACCATGCAATCGGGCTCCGACAGCAAGTTCCAATCGGTCGGGTTCGGTTCCGGCGGCGGGTCGCATAGCTTTGAGTCCATGAGCGTGGGCAACTTCACCGCCAACAACATCGGCACGCAGCTTTACGCGCCGAGCTACATCGACCTCGCGACGTTTGACCTCACGAGCAAGTCGGGCGGAACCCTGGTGATCACCGTGACCGGGACCGGCTTCACGACCCCGGTGGGCGCGTCGAGCTGGCTGACGCAGTTCACCGGCAACGTTTCCAACGGCTCGGCCAACGTGAGCGCCAAGTCATACCTCGACAACACCAACACCTTGAAGAACCCGGGATGTGTGACCGGCTGCACGCTGCTGAGCAGCGTGGGCCTGGGCGGCAGCGGGACGGCCGCCGCTGTCACCGATGGCTTGTTCGCCATAACCGAAGTGATCACCATCACGACGACCGGCGGGCTGCCGCGCCTCAGCCTGGACGCCTCGGTCGGCAACGTGTCCGCCACCAAGGTGCCGGAGCCGATGTCGCTGGCTTTGCTCGGCACGGGCCTCCTTGGTCTCGGCGTCGTCCGGCGCGTGCCGCGCAAGGCCGCATAGGCCCGGATGCTCCCCGGCGCCGGCCCGGCCGGGCGCGCTCAGCG
>CALMAB010000295.1 GCA_937858325.1 uncultured Acetobacteraceae bacterium | reverse complement strand
GCGCGCATCCCCGCCCGCGCGTTCGGCGCGCCGCACACGACGGACACCACGCCCGCGCCCGTGTCCACCCGGCAGGCCCGCAGGCGGTCGGCATTCGGGTGCTGCGCCGCCTCCACCACATGGGCGATGCGGAACGGCGCCAGCACCGCGCCCGGGTCCTCCACCTTTTCCAGTTCCAGGCCGATGGCGGTCAGCCGGTCGGTGACGGTTTCCAGCCCGGCATCCGTGTCCAAATGCGTACGCAGCCAGCTCCAGGAGAACTTCACGGCGCGATGCCCTCATGCAGCGACGCGGGCGCCAGGGGGCTTGCGCCGTAGTGCCGGAGCCAGCGCAGGTCGCCCTCGAAGAACGGGCGCAGGTCGGGAATGCCGTGCTTCAGCATGGCCACCCGTTCCACCCCCATGCCGAAGGCGAAGCCCTGCCACTCCCGCGGGTCCAGCCCGCAGTTCGCCAGCACGCGCGGATGCACCATGCCGCTGCCGAGGATTTCCAGCCAGTCGCCGCCGCCGCCCAACTCCCCGGTGCGCCGGTTCCAGCCGATATCGACCTCCATGCTCGGCTCGGTGAACGGGAAGTAGCTGCTGCGGAAGCGCATCGGCAGGTCAGCGATGCCGAAGAAGGCGCGCAGGAAATCGGTCAGGCAGCCCTTCAGGTGCCCAAGCGTGATGTCGCGGTCGATCACCAGCCCTTCGCATTGGTGGAACATCGGGCTGTGCGTCGCGTCGTGGTCGGCGCGGTAGGTGCGGCCCGGCGCGATCACCCGCAGCGGCGGCGGGGTTTGCAGCATGGAGATGATCTGCACGTCGCTGGTCTGCGTGCGCAGCAGCAGCGGCCGGCCGTCGCGCTCGCCCGGCAGGTAGAAGGTGTCGTGGTCGGCGCGCGCCGGGTGGTGCGCCGGGATGTTCAGCGCGCTGAAATTGAACCAGTCGGTCTCGATATCCAAGCCCTCGCCGACGGTGAAGCCCATGGCGCCGAAGATCGCCGCCATCTCCTCCATCGTGCGGCTGATCGGGTGGACCAGGCCGTGCGGATGGGGCAGGGGCGGCAACGACACGTCCATTCGTTCGCCTGCCAGCCGCGCATCCAGCGCCGCCGCGTCCAGCTCCACGCGCCGCGCCTCGATCAGCGTGGCCAGCTCGTCCTTGAGCACGTTGAGCTGCGCCCCGCGCTCCCGCCGCCCCTCCGGCGCAACGCGGCCGAGTTCCTTGAGCAGCCCAGTCAGCCGCCCCTGCTTGCCGAGCACGCCCACCCGCACGGCGTCCCAGGCACGCAGGTCGGACGCGGCGGCAAGCGCGGCCTCGGTCTCGGCGCGGAGGGCGTGGAGGTCGTCGGTCATGGTGGCTGTCCGAAAAGGAAGCAAAAAGGGCCGCCCGGTTGGGGGCAGCCCTTCTGGTCACATCCTGCCGCCCGGGGCTACTCGGCGGCGGCGGGTTCAGGCGCCGCGGCGGCGATCACCGCCTGCACCTGCTGCACGACCTGGGAAAACGCCGCCGGGTCGTCATAGGCGATGGCGGCCAGCACCTTGCGGTCCAGCTCGATGCCCGTTTCCTTCAGCCCGGCGATGAAGCGGCTGTAGGTGATGCCGTGCTCCCGCACCGCCGCGTTGATCCGCTGGATCCACAGGCCGCGGAAGTCGCGCTTCTTCTGCCGCCGGTCGCGGTAAGCGTATTGCAGCGACTTTTCCAGCCGCTCCAGCGCGATGCGGTAGTTGGTCGAGCTCCGGCCGCGGAAGCCCTTGCTGGCCTTGAGGACCTTCTTGTGCCGGGCGTGGGTGGTGACGCCCCGTTTGACTCGTGCCATCTGCGCGCTCCCTTACGACAGGCCGTATGGCGCCCACTGCTTGACGGTCAGGCCGTCCGCATGGGTGAGCACCTGGCTGCCGCGGTTGCTGCGCTTCATCTTCTGCGTGCGGTTGATCAAGCCGTGGCGCTTGTTGCCGGGTCCGGCGAGCACCTTGCCGTTGGCGGTGATCTTGAACCGCTTCTTGACGGAGCTTTTCGTCTTCAACTTGGGCATTTGGGCCTCCTGTGGTGGACCTGCGGGGACCCGATGGCCTCCGAACAGGCGTCGCGGCCGGGCATGCCCATCCAGGCCCGGCGCGCAAACGAAGCGCGGGGTTTAGCGGGACGGAAGGGGGGATGCAACAGGCGGCGACCGGGTTATGCTTCAGCCAAGCGGCCAGACTGCGCAAGCCGGGCGGCTTACGGCCCAACAAACATTCGGGGAGGACCACGCCCATGCCGCCACGTCACATGGTCTCACGCCGGGACGGCCTGAAGCTGGCGGCCACGGCCGCGGTGCTGGGAAGCAGCCCGGCTGCGCGGGCCGCGGATGCGCCCGAGGCGGCCCCCACCGTGAGAACGCCGGTGGACTTCGCGGTTCCTCCGGGCGCGTGCGACTGCCACGTCCACGTCTTCCCCGACCCGGCTCGGTTCCCGTTCTGGAGCGGACGCGGCTACACGCCGCCGGTCGCCACCGCGGAGGACCTGCTCGCGCTGCAGAAGGCCCTGCACATGGACCACGTGGTGATCGTGACGCCCAGCGTTTACGGCACCGACAACGCGGCCACGCTGGACGGAATGCGGCAACTGGGTCCGCAGCGGGCGCGCGGCGTCGCGGTGATTGACAGCAAGACGGGCGCATCCGACCTCGACATGATGGACCGCGCCGGGGTCCGCGGCATCCGGGTGAACCTGGAAACGGCGGGGATCGTCGATCCCGATGCCTCCGCCAAACGGCTGGACGCCGCCGTGCAGCAGATCAAGGGACGCCCCTGGCACATACAGATGTACGCCCGGCTCCCGGTCATCGAGGCGCTGAAGACGCAGCTCGCGGCGGTGCCGGTGCCCTTGGTGTTCGACCACTTCGCCGGCGCGGACGCGGCGCTGGGTCCGCAACAGGCGGGGTTCGGGACCGTGCTGGACATGGTGCAGTCCGGCAAGGCCTACGTGAAGATTTCCGGCGCCTACCGTGCTTCCAAGGAAGCGCCGGACTACGCCGATGTCGCCCCGCTGGCCCGGGCCTTGATCGCCGCCAACCCGGACCGGCTGGTCTGGGGCAGCGACTGGCCCCACCCTGACAGCACGCCGAAGCCGGGCCGGGCCGCGACCGACCTGGCCCCGGCGCAACCGATTGACGACGGTCGCGTGCTGAACCTGCTCGCGGAGTGGGCGCCCGACGCGGCGGTCCGGAAAACGATCTTGGTGGACAACCCGAAGCAGCTTTACGGTTTCTGAGAAGCATGGGCGCATCCGGAGACCTGCCCCCAGGCCGGCTCAGCCCCGCATGAGCCGGCGCAGGCGCATCCCGGTCAGGGTCATCATCCCCGTCGCCGCGATCGCCGTGCCCACCACCACCGGCGACAGCCAGCCGAGCCAGGCCAGCGGCCCCAACAGGTACAGCGCGTCGTCCGGATCGAACCCGGCCGCGCCCGCATAGGCCTTGGTGCCGGCCGGGCTGCGCGCTTCCAGCATCTCCGACCACCACCCGCACACCAGAATGGCCGCGCCCCCCAGCAGCCCCAGCGGGATCGCCCAAGGCCCCAGCCAGCCGTCGCGCACCGCGAACCCGGCCGCCACGAAGAAGGAGGCGTTCACGCCGTTGTCCACGTAGTAGTCGTAGCGGTGGCCCGAAACACTGATCATCCGGCCGACACGCGCCAGCTCTCCATCCGCCCGGTCCAGGAACGCCGACACCAGCCACAGCGCGCCGCCCCACCACAGCCCCGCCGCCCACCCGGTGGCAATGGCCGCGCAGGCGGCCACCCCGGTCAGCAGCCGCCCGGTCGTCAGGTGGTTGGGCGTGACCCCCGTACCCAGCAAGGGTTGTATGGCCCGGCGCGCGAGGAGGTGCGTCCAGCTGTTGTGGCTCACGTCATCACCCTGTTCACGGCCGGCCGGCCCTCCATCCATCGCCAGGCCAGCAGCGCCGGCACGCCCAGCACCACCTCGCGCAGCCGCTTCATCAGCCCGAGCGCGACCGCCACGTCCGCCGGCAGGCCGAACAGGTGGCACGTCAGGACATAGCCGCCCTCCGCCACGCCCAGCGCGCCCGGCACCACGAACCCCGCCGCCTTGGTCGCCTGGCCCAACGCCTCGATCACCGTGCCCTCCGCCAGCCCGGCTTCCGTCCCGATCAGGTGCAGGGCGAGGCACACCTCCGCCCCGCCCAGCAGCCACGACACGGTGTGGTGCAGGCAGGCGAGGCCGGCGCGCCCCGGCCGGCGATAGATGCCGCGGATCGCCTCGTCCAGCCCGGCGATCTCGCCTAGCGGCGCCCAGCCGAAGCTGCGCGACAAGCGCATGATCCCGCGCTCGATCAGCCCGGCCAGCCCGAACCATTGCGCGACGACGAACCCGGCCGCGCCCAGCGCCGCCAGCCCCGCCCCGCCGGCCAACTAAACCACCCAACCCCAGAACCCCACCAACAACACCAACAAGCACACCACC
>CALMAB010000294.1 GCA_937858325.1 uncultured Acetobacteraceae bacterium | reverse complement strand
GTGGCGGGGCAGGCAAAGCCGGATGGTCGTGCCCCGGCCCGGCGCGCTGTCAAGGCGCACGATCCCGTCCGACTGCCGCACGAAGCCGTAAAGCTGGGACAAGCCCAGCCCGGTCCCTTGCCCAAGCGGCTTGGTGGTGAAGAACGGCTCGAAGGCGCGCGCCCGGGTGGCCTCGTCCATGCCCGTGCCGGTGTCGGCGACGGAGATTTCCACGTAGTCGCCGGGCCGTGCTTCCTCCAGTCCGGCAACGTCCGCGTCCGATAGGCGCACGTCCTTTGTGCCGATGACAAGCTTCCCGCCCCCCGGCATGGCGTCGCGGGCGTTGATGGCGAGGTTGAGCAGCACGTTCTCCAACTGGTTGGGATCGCACAGCACCGTCCAAATGCCGTCGCCCATGCGAAGCTCGACCGCGATGCCCGGTCCCGTTGTCCGGCGGATCAGGTCCGCCATGCCGTGGATGAGGTCGTTCGGCTCGACGGCGCACGGCTGCAGCGCCTGCCGCCGGGCAAAGGCGAGCAAACGGTGCGTCAGCGCCGCCGCGCGCCCCACCGTTTGGCGCGCGGCATCGACGAACTGCCCGGCCTCCTCCGTCCGCCCCTGCCCGATGCGCCGGCGCATGAGTTCCAAGCTGCCGCCGATGGCCTGGAGCATGTTGTTGAAGTCGTGCGCGAGGCCGCCGGTGAGCTGGCCCACCGCCTCCATCTTCTGGCTTTGCCGCAACGCCGCCTCGGTCTGCTCGCGTTCCAGCGCCTCCGCGTGCAGGGCGTCAACCGCCTGGGTCAGCGCCGCGGTGCGCTCGGCCACGCGGGCTTCCAAGGTGTCCGCGGCGAGGCGTGCCTCCGTGATGTCCAAGGCGCAGCCGGTGTAGCCGAGGAAGACGCCCGCGTCGTCCAGGCGCGGCACGCCGTCGCAGCGCATCCACCGGATCTGGCCGTCCTTGTCGCGCACCCGCGTCTCGACCCGGAACGGGCGGCGGGCACCGAGCGCGTCCACGAACGCCCGGCGGAACGGCAGGAGGTCCTCCGGCAGCACGACCGCCGCCCAGGCGTTACCCAGCATCTCGGCCGCCGGCCGCCCAAAGACGTGGTCGAAGTGCATGTTGGCGAAGGTCACCTGGCCACCCGCGCCGGTCATCCAGATCAGCGCCGGGGCGCTGTCGGCCATGTGGCGGAACCGCGCCTCGCTGGCGGCGAGCCGGCCCTCGGCCGCTTTCTGCTCGGTCACGTCCTGGGTGATGCCGGCGATGCGGCGGATGCGCCCGTCCGCGTCGGGAATGGGGAAGCCGGTGTCGCGCATCCAGCGCACGGCGCCGCCGGGCCGGGTGATCCTGTATTCGATGCCGTGCGCCTCGCCCGCAAGCACTCGGGGCAGGCTTTCGGTGGCGCGCGCCCGGTCGTCGGGGTGGACGGTGGCGGACCAGTGGTCGAGATCCTGCATGATCCGGTCGCGCGGCTCGCCCCAAACCTGCTCAAAGGACGGGCTGAGGTATTCCAGCCGCCGCGCCTCGGCGTCCACGATCCACAGCACGTCCTTCAGGTTGTCGGCAAAGCTGCGGAACCGCTGCTCGCTTTCGTGCAGGGCCTGTGCCGCCGCCTGCCGGGCGGTGATGTCCTGGAAG
>CALMAB010000293.1 GCA_937858325.1 uncultured Acetobacteraceae bacterium | reverse complement strand
GACGTCCATGCCGGGCGCTTGGTCGGCGTGCAAACGCCCGGCGGCAGCGGCGCGCTGCGCTTGGGCGGCGAGCTGATCGCCGCCGCCCGGCCCGGCGCCACGGTATGGCTCGGCACGCCCACCTGGCCCAACCACCGCCCGGTTCTGGAAGCGGCCGGGCTGACGGTCGCCGAGTACCGCTACTTCGACCCTGCCACGCAAACGCTGTGCTTCGACGACATGATGGCGGCGCTGTCCGCGGCGGACCCCGGCGATGTCGTCCTGCTGCACGGCTGCTGCCACAACCCCACGGGCGCCGAGCTTGACCCGGCGCAATGGGACGCCGTGGCCCAACTCGTCGCCGAACGCGAGCTTCTGCCGTTCATCGACCTTGCCTACCAGGGACTGGGCGGCGGTCTCGATGCCGACGCCCACGGTGCGCGCCGCGTGCTCGCCGCCGTCGAGGAAGCGTTGGTCGCTTATTCCTGCGACAAGAACTTCGGCCTTTACCGCGAGCGGACCGGGGCGCTGTTCGTCCTGGCCCGCGATGCCGACACGGCTTCCGTCGTGTTCGGCAACCTGCTGACGCTCGCCCGGGTGAACTGGTCGATGCCGCCGGACCACGGGGCGGCGGCGGTGCGGATCGTGCTGGAAAGCCCCGAGCTGTCCCGGCTTTGGCGCACGGAGCTTGACGGCATGGCTCGGCGCATCAACGCGGTGCGGGCGGCCTTGGCCGAGGCCGAACCGCGGCTCGGCTTCCTGTCGCGCCAGCGCGGCATGTTCTCGCTGCTGCCGATCACGCCGGAAACCGTGGCGACGCTGCGCCGCGAGCACGGCATCTACATGGCCGGCAGCGGGCGCATCAACCTCGCGGGGCTGCAGGTCGCCGACGCCGGCATCTTCGTCAATGCGCTCAGGGCCGTGGACGGCCTGCCGGAGGAGGGCTGAGCGCCGTTGCTTCCCCGCAGACGATTGCCGGTCCCCATTGCCTTCCCGGGTCCTGCCCGGGTCCCCATCTCATTCACTTGATCCATTAGGAGTGCCGGCCTTGAACCAGATCCTGCCCAACAGCTTGCGCAGCGGCCCGGATAGCCGCGGCCGGTTCGGCACCTTCGGCGGACGCTTCGTCGCCGAAACGCTGATGCCGAACGTGCTGGAGGTCCAGCAGGCTTACGACGACGCCCAGAACGACCCGGCGTTCGAGGCGGAGTGGCGCAGCCTGCTCAAGGACTACGTCGGCCGCCCCAGCCCGCTTTGGTTTGCCGAGCGTCTGACGCAGCACCTCGGCGGCGCCAAGATCTACTTCAAGCGCGAGGAGCTGAACCACACCGGCGCGCACAAGATCAACGCCGTGCTCGGCCAGATCCTTTTGGCCCGGCGCATGGGCAAGACGCGCATCATCGCCGAAACCGGCGCCGGGCAGCACGGCGTCGCGACGGCCACGGCCTGCGCGCTGTTCGACCTGCCCTGCCTCGTGTTCATGGGCGCCACCGACGTGGAGCGGCAGCAGCCCAACGTGTTCCGCATGAAGCTGCTGGGCGCGGAGGTGAACGCCGTGACCTCCGGTGCCGCGACGCTGAAGGACGCGATGAACGAGGCGCTGCGCTATTGGGTGGCCAACGTCGAGGACACGTACTACTGCATCGGCACCGTGGCCGGGCCGCACCCGTATCCCACCATGGTGCGCGACTTCCAGTCGGTGATCGGCGACGAGACGCGCGAGCAGATGCTGGCTGCGGAAGGCAAGCTGCCGGACGCCATCGTCTGCGCGGTGGGCGGCGGGTCGTCCGCCATGGGCATCTTCCACCCGTTCCTGGACGACCCCGGCGTGAAGCTGTACGGCGTGGAGGCGGCCGGGCGCGGCCTGGACAGCGGCGCGCACGCGGCGGCGATCAACGGCGGCAGCCCCGGCGTGCTGCACGGCAACAAGACCTACCTGCTGCAGAACCGCGACGGCCAGATCACCGAGGCTCACTCCATCTCCGCCGGCCTCGACTACCCCGGCATCGGGCCGGAGCATTCCTGGCTGCACGACATCGGCCGGGTCGATTACGTGGCGGCGACGGACAGCGAGGCGCTGGAAGCGTTCCAGCTTTGCTCCAAGCTCGAGGGCATCATCCCCGCGTTGGAAACCGCCCACGGCCTGGCCTACATCGCCAAGCTGGCGCCCACCATGAAGCCGGACGAGACCATCGTGCTGAACCTGTCGGGCCGCGGCGACAAGGACATCTTCACCGTGGCGCAGCACCTGGGCCAGGCGCTGTGAGCGAGGGAGGCGTGAGCGAGAGGGGCACCGGGCGGATCGCCGCCCGCTTCGCCAAGCTGCGGGCGGAAGGGCGCGGGGCGCTGATCCCGTTCCTGGAAGCCTATGACCCCGACGGCGCGACCTCCATGGAGATCCTGCGCGGGATGCCGGCGGCCGGCGCCGACCTGATCGAGATCGGCGTCCCCTTCACCGACCCGGCCGCGGACGGCCCGACCATCCAGCGGGCCGGCCAGCGGGCGCTCAAGGCGGGCGGCACGCTGCCGGGCACGCTGGCCATGGTGGAAGCCTTCCGGCGCGAGGACGGCGAAACGCCCGTGGTGCTGATGGGCTATCTCAATCCCATCCTCGCCTACGGCGCCGAGCGGTTCTGCCGCGACGCCGGGACGGCCGGCGTGGACGGCCTGATCGTGGTCGATATGCCGGCGGAGGAAGCGGACGAGCTGATGGCTCCCATCGATGCCGCCGGCCTGGACCTGATCCGCCTGGTCGCGCCCACCACGAACGACGAGCGCCTGCCGCTGGTGCTCAAGGGGGCGGGAGGCTTCGTGTACCACGTCGCGATCACCGGCATCACCGGCACGCGCTCGGCGGCGGCGGAGGACTTGGCGACGGCCATCCCCCGGGTGCGCGCCCACACCGACCTGCCGGTCGCCATCGGCTTCGGCGTCCGCACCCCGGCGCAGGCGGCATACGCCACGCGGGTCGCGGACGCCGCGGTGGTGGCGAGCGTGCTGATCGAAACGCTGGCAGCGTCGCTCGACGAGCACGGCCAGGCCCAGCCGGACACGGCGGCCCAGGTGCTGGACCAGGTGCGCGGCCTGGCGCAGGCGGTCCGGGAAGCCCTGGTAGGCGCCGTAGCGGCGTAGGCCGTTTTGCCGGCCCGTCCCATCCGCGGGCCGGTTACGCTACGGCCGACGAGGACCACGCCCGCGACCACCAGCGCGATCCCGACCAGCCGGGTCGGCCCGAGTGCCTCGTTGAACACGAGCGAGCCGAGCACCGCGGTCATGACGAAGCCCAGGCCCACGAACGGGTAAGCCTGCGACAACTCGACCTGCGCCAGCGCGCGGATCCACACCACCGTGCCGATGCCGTACAGGGCCAGTCCGCCCAGGACGCCCGGGCGGAGCAGGGTGGCGACTATCCCGCCGACCGGCGACGGACTGCCCACCGAACCCGGCGCCGGCGCCACGCCGAACTTGAACAGCACCTGCGCGCAGGCGGACAGCGTGACGCTGAGCAGGATCAGCGCGAGCGTGCCGGGGGTCATTGGGCGGTCATTGGGCGGTCATGGGGACGCCGCCCGGCGTCGGTCGTAGAAGGTCCAGCAGGCGTTGAGCCTGTGCGGCTCGAACTCGGCGTCGAGCACGGGCTGGAACACGGCCCGGATCGTCGGTTCGCCGCCGGCCGACAAGCCGCACGTCGAAAGGAAGGCGCCGTCGGCCCCGGCCAGGTAGCGGGACGCGCCGGCCGGATCGAGCAACGGGATCGTGCGGCCGATCTGGAAGGCCAGCATGACGCCCCGGACTGGCTGCAGGCCGAGCAGCCGGGAGAACGGGTCGGTGAACGCGAGCACGGCGTAGTGCTGCGCCGTCCTCTCCAGGCCCTGGGCGCGGAACGCCTGCGCCGCGTCCACCACGTCCTCCGCCCAGGCGACGGTGGCGGCCGGCGCGCTGCTGGCCGGGTCGTTGTCGATGTTCCACCGCCTGCGCTGCACGTCGGAGACCAGGGGCAGCCATTCGTGCGACAGCCGCCGGATCAACTCCGCTCCGGCCAGTGTGGGGGCGGGCACGCGGACGCCGGGCGCCATGGCGCTGAAGCCGTGGTCGGTGGACCCGGCACGCTCGCGCTGGGCGATCGTGACCGTGCGGAACACCGCCCCGTCCAGGATCGGCAGCAGCAGCGCCGCGCCGAACAGGGTAGTGCCGATCAGGCGCTGTCGGCCCTGCCGCGCGATGTCCGGGTGGAAC
>CALMAB010000292.1 GCA_937858325.1 uncultured Acetobacteraceae bacterium | reverse complement strand
GGCGCGGACCGGGCGAGGCGCATCAAAGCCGTCCAAGCGTGAACGGGACCACCGGCAAAGCCCGCACCAGGACATTCCGTCACATGCACCCGCTCCGCTCCCTCCGGGCGCGCATCCTTGCCGGGATCGGGCTTGTGCTCGCCCTTCTCGTCACCGTTTCGACGGTGGTGTGGCAGGCAAGCAGCAAGCTGGAACAAGCCTTGGCGGCCGACGCGGCGACCCAGCGCTCGGCGCAGCAGGGCGGCGCGGCCCGAACGTCGCTCGTGGAGCTGCGCCTGGGCGTTGCCGACTACCTCCGCACCAGCGGCATCGCGGAAAGGAACGCCCTTGACGGCGCGCTGAGCCGGTTCGAGCGCGCGGCGACGGCGGCAGACAGCCATGCAACCAACCTTTCACAGGACAGGATCGGCCTCCTTGCGCAAATACGCGCCGAGCTGCTGTCCGTGGCGGAGGCGATCGAAGGGCGCCGGGCGGCTGCGGGCCGGCTCGACAACGCTGCGGCCGTGGTTGCCATCAGCGCGTCCACCCTTGCGGAGGCCGCATCCCGGACCAGCGACCGCGGCCTGGCCGAGCCGGCCGCCGCGATGCTCTCCGCCGTGTCGCGCGCTGTCGCCGCCGCCGCGCGGTTCAGCGGGCAGGACGACCGCGCCTCGGCCGCTGCCGCGACGTCCGAGGCGGCAACGGCCAGGGCCTTGCTCGATGACGCGCTCGACCTTGCCAGCAGCCCGCCACGCATCCAGCGTCTTTCGGGCGTGACGGCCGAGGCGCTGGACGGGCTGGTCGCGGCGACCGGCCAGTTGGACGCCGCCCTGCGGGAACGGGGAGAACGCTTGGCCGGCCTTTCGGCAATCTCGAGCCGTTTGGCGGTCGCCAACGAGACGGCGGCCTTGGCCATCGCCGACGAGCGCCAGCAACGCCGCGCGGGAACGGCGCAAGCCCAGGCGAGCTTGCGCGCAACGGTGATCTGGGCCACGGCCGCCGCTTGCCTGGTCGGGTTGTCGGTTGCTGTCGGGGTCGTCCTCACCATCACGCGCTCGACCCGGCGCTTGACGGCGGCCATGGAAAGCATCGGCGCGGGCACGCTGGACCTCGCCCTTCCCAGCGGCGACGACAGCGAGCTGGGCCAGCTGTTCGCCGCGGCCGAGCTGATGCGGAGCCGCGTGCAGGCGATGGTGGAGTTCGAGGCCCAAGAGCGCAGATCGGCGCAGACCCGGCTCATCGACGCGCTTGAGAGTTCCCATGAGGGCATCGTGCTGGTGGACAGCACCGGGCACCTCGTCGTCGTCAACTCGCAGATGACGCGCTTCTACCCGGCGGCGGCTGATCGACTTCGGCCCGGTGCGCCGTTTCTGGCGTTCGCGGACGCGACGACCGGCGCGGCTCCCGGGCCAGCTCTTGAGGAGGCGCCTGAAATCCCGCTGGACGACGGGCGATGGGTGCGGGTCAGCCGCAGCGCCACGCAGGACGGCGGCTTCGTCGCGATCACCAGCGACATCACCCCGCTCAAGCAGCGTGAGGCCGAGCTGCGCCAAACCAACGGCCGGTTCGACACGGCCTTGACCAACATGTCGCAAGGCCTCTGCCTGTATGACGGGGACGAGCGGCTCCTCGTGGTCAACCAGCGCTTCCACGAGATCTACGGCTTGCCTGCTGATCGCGTCGTCGCCGGGTGCCGTTTCCGGGATGTGCTGGAAGCCATGCACGGCGCCGGGCACCTGCCACCCGGCACGTGCGTGGACACGCTCTCGGCAGCGTGGTCCGCCCGCCTCGCCCAGCGCGAAGGCGGTTCGATGCTGCATACCATCGGCGGCGGGCGTACCGTGGCGGTCTCCTATGAGCCGACGGCCGAGGGTGGCTGGGTTGCCACGTATGACGATGTCACGGAGCGTCAGCGCGTCGAGCAGCAGGCCCTTTTCCTGGCGCGCCATGACGCGCTGACCCGGCTGGCCAACCGGGTGCTGTTCCATGAGCGGGTCGAGCACGCCCTGGCGCAGGTGGGCCGGGGCGCCAAGGCCGCGGTGCTGTGCCTTGACCTCGACCGCTTCAAGGCGGTCAACGACACCCTGGGCCACCCGGTCGGAGACAGCCTGCTGCAAGCCGTCGCCGACCGCCTGCGGGCCTGCGTGCGGGAGGTGGACACGGTTGCCCGCCTCGGCGGCGACGAGTTCGCCGTCGTGCAGGTCGGGCTGGATGGTCCCGGGGATGCCGAGCTGCTGGCCCGCCGCCTCGTGGACGTGCTCAGCGAACCCTATGACCTCGACGGCCACCACGTGGTCGTTGGAACAAGCGTGGGCGTGGCGCTTGCCCCGCACGACGGCACCCAACCGGACACGCTGCTCAAGGCCGCCGACCTGGCGCTGTATCGCGCCAAGCTTGAGGGCCGCGGGACCTACCGGTTCTTTGAGCGCGACATGGACGTGAAGCTGCAGGCCCGGCGCGCCCTCGAGCTCGACCTGCGCGGTGCGCTGGTGGCCGGCGAGTTCGAGCTGTTCTACCAGCCCTTGGTGGACCTCGCATCCAACACGATCTGCGGCTTCGAGGCGCTGTTGCGCTGGCGCCACCCGGTCCGCGGACTGGTCAGCCCGGCCGAGTTCATCCCGGTTGCCGAGGAGATCGGCTTCATCGTGCCGTTGGGCGAATGGGCGCTGAACCAGGCCTGCCGGGAGGCCGCCAGTTGGCCCGGCAGCCTCAAGGTCGCCGTCAACCTGTCCCCGGTCCAGTTCAAGAGCGGCCGTCTCGTCCAAGCCGTCACCGATGCCCTGCACCGGTCCGGACTGCCGGCACGGCGGCTGGAGCTGGAGATCACCGAGTCGGTGCTGCTGCAGGACAACAAGGCGACGTTGGCGACGTTGCACGCCCTGCGCGACAAGGGCGTGCGCATCGCCATGGACGACTTCGGCACCGGCTACTCGTCCCTCAGCTATCTCCGGAGCTTTCCGTTCGACAAGATCAAGATCGACCAGTCGTTCGTCCGCGACCTGGGCGCGAAGCCGGACTCCATCGCCATCATACGCGCGGTGACGGGCTTGGGAGCCAGCCTCGGCATGATGACCACGGCCGAGGGCGTTGAAACGCATACGCAGCTCGCGCAGCTGCGCGGTGAAAGCTGCACGGAGGTCCAGGGCTACCTGCTCAGCCGGCCGTGTCCGGCCAGCGAGGTCACAGGTTTGCTGCAGCGTTCCCGGGACTTGGGCTGGCTCGATCCTTGCCGCGCCCGGAGCATCGCCCAAGCGAGCTGAGAACACGGGTCCACCGCGGCATGGCGGGGGCGCCTACGGCACCATTGCGTGCATGCACATCTTCTCGACGTCTTGCCCCGCCCCTTGTCGTCATTGCGAGCCGCCCTGGCGGCGTGGCAATCCAGGGGCCACAAGCGCCACGCCCGCTGCCCCTGGATTGCCGCGTCCCTGCGCTCCTCGCAACGACGCAAGAATGGTGAAAGCAAACGGCCGCAGGTACACGCCGGGCTGCAAAGCTTCGGTATCTCCCTCCTGAAAGCGGCGGAGATCGACGGCGCGAGCGGCTGGCAGCGGCTGCGCTACGTTATTTTGCCGACGATGGAGCCGCTGATCGTGTTCGTGGTGGCGATCCGCACCAAGTCCGCCCCGGTGCAGGCCGCTTCGGGGAGGACCGTGGCGCCGCCAACCGCTTCAGCGCCGATCACCCGACTCCCGCGCCCCGCTCAATTGGCTTGGCCTCTCAACCGCTCAGCGGGATGCCCAGCTTTGCAGCCGAGCAAGGAGCCTGGAGAAGACCTGTCGGACGTTCCGGCGTTTCGAGCTGGGCTGCGCTGGCCCACATCGCAGCTTGGGTACGATTGTTGACCCTGATCTTCTTGAGCAGCGACTTGACGTGGACCTTCACGGTTGATTCCGTGATGTTCAAGTTTCGGGCGATGGCCTTGTTCGGCTTGCCGAGCTTACGGCCATGTCGCCGGGAAGCTGCGCGTAGCGGCTGACGGACTCACGCTGCTCCTCGGGCGATGTCCGGAGGTGCATGGCCGCCGAGGCGAGGTCATAAGCGGGATCGACCAGGTTCGCTTCGCCCTTGCCCATCCCGTGGTGCTCGTAGTCGGCTTTCTGGAGGCGCCGCGGCCCCGTCCACTCAACCTCGTCCATCCTGCCGTCGATCAGGGCCGGGCACGGACAGGCCAGCGTGGCAAGCGTCGCCTCCACCGTGGGCCGGGCCAGCGCGTGCGTGACCGGCGCGCCACAGGCCCGGCTCAAAGCCCGCGCGAGCATCGCGCCACGACCGTTCCGGCGAAATGGAGGTCAGCTGCTCGTGCCCCATGGTGCGGGCGCCGATCTCGAACGCCGTGGCAAGCTCGCCAAGCTGGGCCGCGCTCATCGTGCCGCACGGCGCCTGCCGGGGCACGTAGAACGTGCCGGCGACCCCGTGCCGGGCGAGCATGTCGGCAACCCGCAGATCCAGCGGATGGCCGTCGTCCCAGCTCGTGGTCAGGAGCGCCGCGGACGGTTCAATCGTTGGCGGCGACAAGCTCGATCTCCGTTTGCAGGGCGTCCGTCAGGCTGGCGATCCGGCGCAGCCCAACCTGCCGGACCAGGGCACGCCACGCGCCGCGGGGCGTCCACGAGGCGTCCAGCGTTCCCAGAAGGACCTGCGTGGTGTCCCGCATCTGCGCGAGGAGGCGGCGCCGCTCCGATAGCAGGGGGATGTCGGACAGCACCGCGCGGACGACGTCGGCCGTGACCAGGCGAAGCTGCGCTTCCGCCCGGGGGTGGCTGAGGGCGCGGCGCAGCGACGTCGAGGCCTCGAACACGAAGTAGGCGAGGTCCTGGGACGGCGAGGTCCAGGCCTTGCAGAGCATCTGGGATGGGTTGCCGGGGTCGGGAAAGCACAGGGTCTGCGACGCCGGGTCGCAGAGCACGTTGTCCACGTTGAGGTCGCTGTAGGTCTGGCCGGCCGACCAAAGCTCCGCCATCGCCCGGGCGATGGGCTGCGCGACGCATCCGACATCGACGGCGTCGTGCTGCGCCGGGCCGGCCTCGAACAGCCGCAGGACCGCGCGCGCTTGCGCGTCCGACGGCGCCGGGCGCAGTTCCGGGCGCCAAGCGAGCGCCGCCCATCGTCCGATGGCGCCCACGACGCTTCCCGCCAGGAACCCGCAGGCGGCGCCCGCAACGCCCCAGGATGGGATCAGCAGGAAGCTGAGCGCCGCGTTCGTGGTGGCCGATCCCAGCGTCGCCCAGAAGATCGCCTGCGGGCGCTCAAGGCAGGTGAGGCCGTTGGACGCGGGGATGCTGACCGCCGTGGCCAGCAGCGCCAGGCCGAGCAGGCGGATCGTGTCGTCCTGCCCGTGGTAGTCCGGATTCCGGAACAACAGCCCCAGCGCATGGTCCGAGCCGACCCAAAGGAGCAGCCAGAAGCACGCCAGGAAGGCGCCGAGCACGCAGGCGTCGCCCATGGGCGGCGACCCATCTCGGGCGCCCCGTCACGCCGCAGCACCATCGCCGTTCTCGGCAGGAGCAGGTTGGAGCAGCCCACGGCCAGCGCGCCGCGCCGGAGCAGCGACGCGGCCGCAAGCGCCCCGAACCCCGGCACGACATACGCGTAGCGGCGCCAAAGCCTGCCCGGTTCGGAGCAAAGGCGGAACAGCCACTCGGTCCCGCTCCGTTGCGCCCAGACCGGCGCCTGGGGCTTGGTCCCCGCCAGAAAGTCGAACGCGGCGCCGACGCCGATCAAGGCCGGCGCTTGCAGCCGGCCGACATGCTCGGCCATCCACAGTTCCTGCTTCGGCGTGCCGAGGCCGACCCAAACGATGTCAGAACGCGCGGCGTTGATCATCTCGACCGCTTGCCAGTCTTCCTGCGGCGTCAGCGGGCGGAACGGCGGGCAAAGCGTGCCGCACACGACGAGGCCGGGGCACGCCGCCGTAATAGAACTGCCGGTATCCCCGCCGGGCCGAAACCTCGGTCAAGCAGCGCATCAGGTCCGGGCCGTACACGCGGCGCATGTGCTTGCGTCCCAGCAGCCGCCCCACCCAGACGAGCGGCATCCCGTCGGGCGTGACCATGCCGGCTTGGTTGTGGATGTCGCGCAGCCGCTTGCTGCACCGGCTTTCCATGATGCCGTGAGCACCCGTTTTGCAGACGTAATTGGGTTCGCGCCGCGCGATCCAGCCTTCAACGGTTTCGGCCGCGCCTTGCAGGTCGGTCGCGCTGACATCGACGCCGAGGATGTCCACGCGTCCGGCCGGCGTTTCAATGTTCCTCCTGATGCGCCGCGTCGCCGCCCGCGGCACGGCCGTACAGTTCGCAGAATCGGATGACCAGCCGGCGCGTGTTGAAGGAATCGGAGACGTGGCCCCATCAGTGCAGCGGAAGAACGGGCGTCCGACGCCCGCGGGCTTGCGGACGCGGGCCGGCCGGCTGGCGGCGACGGCCGCGTTGTCCCTGTGCGGCGCCGGCACGCCGTGGGGCGCGAGGGCAGACCAGTCGATGCCTGCCTACCTGCTCGGCGCGGGCGACCGGGTGGTGGTCACGGTGTTCGGCCAGCCCGAGTTCACCGGCGAGCTGCCGGTCGATGGCCACGGCGACGTCACGCTGCCGCTGATCGGACCCGTGCACGTCGAAGGGTCCACGACGGGGCAAGCCCAGCACGTCATCCAGGACCGGCTCACCGACGGCTACCTGGTGAAGCCCATCGTCACGGTGCGGCTGGGCGAGCTGCGCCCGGTGTCCGTGCTCGGCGTGGTGCGCTCGCCCGGCGCCTACCCGTTCCACTTCGGCACGGCCGTGATCGGCGCCATCGCCGCCGCAGGCGGTTTCGCCGTGTCCGACCCGCTGCAGCACCAGGTCGTCGCGGAGGCGCTCGCCGCCGACGAACGGCTGCAGCAGCTGGTGTTCGAGCAGGCCACCCTTCTGGTGCGCCAAGCCCGGCTGCAGGCCCAGCTGTCCCACCTGGAGACGTTTGCGCCGCCGGAGCTGAAAGCGCCCTTGCCTGACGGCAGCATGGCCCGCCTCCTCACGTCCGAACGCGACGCCATGGCGTCCCAGCTGGAAGCGGTGCGGAAGGCCCAGGAGCTGCTGCACGCCCAGCAGCCACGGCTCGAGCGCGAGCTGGGCGAGATCGACGTCCGGGTCCAGCTGGAAGAAAGCGCGATGCGCAAGGAAACGGTCGCAGAACTCAGGACCACGCGCGCGCGCCTTGCGGAACTCGACGTGCTGATCCCGGCCGCGCACGTCCAGCAGGATTGGAAGGTGCAGCAATCCGGCGGCCTGTTCGATGGCAAGGCAGTCCCCCGGATCAGCGTCAGCCGGGTGCGGCAGGGGGTGCTCAGAACGGTTGAAGCCCGGGAAGCCAAGCTGCTCGAACCCGGCGACGTGATCCAGGTGACGTCGGCCCGCGTGTTCAGCCAGCCGGCTTTCCCGGCGGCACGCTGAGGCGTCCGTCCGCCTCGGTCATCAGCTGGTTCATTCCCGCTCCACGCACATCGCCATCGCCGGTCATGGACCAGGCTCAGGACGAGCACCCCAAGCGGGAAGCCCAGCGTCGATTCCAGGAGGCTGTGCGGGCCGAACAGCGTCGTGCCCTCGGGATTGGACAGGCCGAGGATCGCGTAAAGCCCTTCGGCATTCATCAGCTGCATGTCGGGACTGATTCTCGACGCCCCTTCGATGCCCATGCAGACCGCCACCGCGAGGACGCAGACGTTGAGAACCGACGCCGGCGCGCGGAGCCAGAACACGAACAGCGAAAGGTACCCGCTGACGATGGTGACGTCCCGGAACGCGTAGAAACGGGTGGCATCGTTCACCGCAAGCCCGGCCGCGGCCACGACGAGGTAAAGCCCGAGCGCAGCGGCGGCCTTCAAGTCCAGCTTCAGCTGCCCGGCCCCGAAGCTGAGCCAATAAGCCCCGCCCAGGGTGAACGGCAGGGTGTAGATGATGTACTTGCCCGCGCCTCGTTCCGGCAGTCGAGACCCGCCGGGTCCGCCGGAGCCTCCCGCGAGGGTCCAGACCAAGATCGTTGCGAACAGGATCCAGGTGGCCCAAACGGCCATCAGCTGATCGTTGGACGACACCCGGCGTGCCGGCATGAGGGCCTCCAGAAAGCGGCAAAGCGCGCGCAGGATACCAGGCCCGAACCGGGCGCGGCGCAGGCAGCCGGGTTAACCCTTAAGGGGGACGAGGCTTATCCGAACGCGCCGTGAAACGAGTCCCGTGACTGCGACACTATGCGCAGGCTGCGGCGAGCCGGTGGACCCGGCGAGCAAAGACACCGAACGGTTCAACAGGTGACGATTTGCAGAACTGTCCCGACCCGGCACGCGCCGTGAACGATTTGCGCCCGGCAAGCGGCCGATGGCAGGGCAAGGGCGGCGTCCCGTCCTTCAGCGGATCGAAACGGTGCTGACACCGCGCGCGGCCCTCGGCGCAAAGGGGCGGTCGCCATGAACGCGCCGTTCAGCATGGATCCCGGCGCGTCGTCCCCCATGCGCTCGCACGGGAAGGTGGCGCATTACACGCTGTCCCTGCTTTGGCGGGCGAAGTGGTCCATGGCCGGCATCGTGATCGCGTCCGCGCTGCTCGCCGGGGCCGGCACGGTGCTGATGCCGACCGAGTACACAAGCGACGCGGTTCTGCACCTGAACTTCAACCGCGAGGAGCCGGCGACAGGCTCGCGCACCCGGCTGGTCGCCAACCTCGATGCGCCGGCCTTGATGGACAGCGAGGTCAGGCACGTCCGGTCCCGCGCCACGGCAAGCGCCGTGGTCGCGTCGCTCGGCCTTGCGGGCGACCCCGAGTTCACCCGGCAGTCGCGGGTTCGCAGGCCCTCCTGTGGCTGCGGGCAGCCCTGGGGAGCATGGTGCCGGATGCGCCGACGCCGGACGACCTGGCGGTGGCCACCCTGATGCAGCGGGTCCGGGTGGAAAGCCAGGCCCGTTCCTACCTCATCGCCATCAGCATCACGTCGCCAAGCCCGGAAACCTCGCTCCTGCTGGCCAACGCCGTCGCGACCGAGTACCTGCGCGCCACGGCGATCCGTGACCTGGTCGAGCAGGAAACAAGGGCGCGAGCCGAGTTCGCGGCCTTGGGGCCACATACGGGAGTCGCCACCCGAGCCTGCAGCAGGCGCTGTCGCGGATCGAGGAAACCCGGACACGCCTGCAGTCGCTGCGCGCGTCGCGCTCCGCCGCCGGGATCGCAGCCCTCGCCGGCGGCGGACCAGTGCTCATTCCGGCCGAGGCGAACCGGGTCCCCTCGGGGCCGAACGCGCATTTGCTCATGGGCGCGGCGGCCGTGATCGGCCTCGTGACCGCGGTGTTCCTGGTGCTGGCCAGGGATCGCCTCCGGGAGCGGCGGAAGGACCGGTTGCTGACATGATGGGGCGGACGGGTGCCCGC
>CALMAB010000291.1 GCA_937858325.1 uncultured Acetobacteraceae bacterium | reverse complement strand
CCTCCCTGCCCAACCTCATCTGTTCCGCCTCGCCGCAACGGCCATGCCGGCCCGGCTTGTGACAGTTTGGTTACAGCGCCTGCTTGCGCCTGGGTAGGGGGTTGGCCAAAGATCGCCTTATGGCGACGACGCTGACGTTGATCGACCTCGCCGGAAGCATCGCGCTGCTGCTTTGGGGCGTTCACATGGTGCAGACCGGCATCCAGCGCGCCTTCGGGGCCGGGCTGCGCCGGGCATTGGGCGTGGCGCTCGGCAGCCGGTTCAGGGCGTTCCTCGCCGGGCTGGCGACGACGGCTGTGTTGCAGAGCAGCACGGCGACCGGGCTGATGGTATCCTCCTTTGCCGCGTCGGGGCTGGTGGATTTGGTGCCCGCGCTGGCGGCCATGCTGGGCGCCAACGTCGGCACCACGCTGATCGTGCAGGTGCTGTCGTTCGACGTGTCCCGCGTCGCCTCGCTCGGGCTGCTGGCCGGCGTCACCATGTTCCGCCGGGGCGGAGAAACCCGGACACGGGACCTCGGCCGGGTGCTGATCGGCCTCGGCCTGATGCTGCTGGCGCTGCACCAGTTGCTGGACCTGGTGACGCCCTATGAGGACGTGCCCAGCCTGCGGATGCTGCTGGGCAACATCGCGACCGAGCCGCTGGTCGCCGTCCTGCTGGCTGCCCTATTGACCTGGGCGGCGCATTCCAGCGTGGCCATCGTCTTGCTGATCATGACCCTCGCCGCGAAGGGGGTGGTGCCGCCCCATGCCGCCTTCGCCCTGGTGCTCGGCGCGAACCTCGGCACCGCGGTCAACCCGGTGCTGGAGGGCGCGGCGAGCGAGGGGGGCGCCGGGCGGCGCCTGCCGGTCGGCAACCTGGTCAACCGGCTGGCCGGCGTGGCGCTGGGCTTGGCGGCGCTGGACTGGATCGGCCCCTGGCTGGTCACGGTCGAGCCTGACCCGGCGCGCGCCATGGCCGACTTCCACACCGGCTTCAACCTCGTGCTCGCCCTGCTGTTCCTGCCGGTGCTGCGGCCCTTCGCCGGGCTGCTGCGGCGCTGGCTGCCGGAGCGGGCGGGCACCGCCGACCCGTCCCAGCCGCTTTATTTGGCCGAGGCCGCGCTGGAAGCGCCAACGGTTGCCCTGGCCGGGGCGGCGCGCGAGGCGCTGCGGATGGCGGACGTGCTGGACGCCATGCTGAAGCGCGCGTGGGATGCGCTGGACGGCGACGACCGCAAGCAGGTGTCCGAGACCCGGCGCCTCGACGGCGTGCTCGACCGGCTCAGCGCGGCCATCAAGTCCTATGTCACCCGGCTTGATCCCGAGGACCTGTCGCACGCCGACCACCGACGGCTAACACAGCTTCTGGCGTTCACGACCAGCATCGAGCGCGCGGGCGACGTGCTGGACCGCAACGTCATGGCGTCGGCGGCAAGGCGGCTGAAGCGCGGCCTCGCGTTCCGGCCGCAGGACCGGGCGGAGCTGTCGGGCGTGTTCGACCGCCTTTCGGCCAACCTCCGCACCGCCGGCGCGGTGTTCATGACGGAGGACGGCGAGGCGGCCCGCGCGCTGGCGGCGGAAAAGGAGGCGTTCCGCGAACTGGAACGGCGGGCGATGGCGACCCAGTTCGCGGCGTTCCGGCACGGCGCGGCAGCGGGTGCCGGGAGCGGCACGTTGTTCCTGGACGTGCTGCGCGACCTCAAGGGGATCAACACCCACCTCGTCGCCGCCGCCGCTTACCCGGTGCTGGACGCCGATGGCGAGCTGCCTGGCGATGGCGACCCAAACCCGTCGCCGGCTCGCGCCCGCCGCCCGTGACGCGGCGCACCGTGGCTCAATTCTTCGGGGCGCTTTCCTTGCCCTTGCCCGGGTTGGACGTTTTCACCAATTCGGGCGGCTTCTGCGCCGACAGCGTTTGCTCCTGGCTTGCGGTGTCGATCCGCTTGGTCCGCGTGAACGGCTCAAGCTTTTCCGGCTTCCCGCTCTTCAGCGCGCGAAGGATGCCCTCCAAAACGCGGACATCGGCGTATCCCTCTTCCCCGTCAGGCTCCGGGTCCTTGTCGTTCAGGATGCAGTCGGAGAAGTACTTCAGCTCGCCGCCGAAGTGGTCGGTGTTCTTGAAGCTCTTGCGGCTTTTCTTCTCGCCCACCGTGACCGTCTGCTCCAGCGGCTGGCCATACATGTATGCCGGGTTCAGGTACACGCTGCCCTTGGTGCCGACGGCGAAGAAGGCGTCAAGGGTGTTGGCGTAGTACGACACCGTGAACTGCGCGAGGCGGTTGCCGGGGAAGCGCAGCGTGACGGCGACCGTGTCGGCGAAGTCCCCCAGCCCGGCCTCGGGATGCCGGACCCCGACCGCGGATACGACCTCTTCCGGCTCGTCGCCGAAGACGTAGCGGGCGGCGTTCACGGGATACGGTCCCATGTCGAGCACGGGGCCGGCGTCGTCGCCGCTCTGCGCCCGGTGGTTCTCCGGGTCCACCATCTGCGCAAAGGTGGAGGTGAACAGGGTCACGTCGCCGATGTCGCCGCTCCGCAGCGTGTCGATGGTGGCCAGCGTCGCAGGCTCGAAGTGGAGGCGATAGGCCACCATCAGCTTGGCCGAGGACGCCTTTGCGGCGTCCAGGATTTCCCGGCACTTGGCGGTGGTCACCTCCAGCGGCTTCTCGACCAGCACGTGGATGCCCGCCTTCAAGGCCGGGACCGCGAACTCGGCATGGCGCCAGTTCGGCGTGGCCAGGTAGATCGCGTCCACGGTGCCGGAGCGCAGCATCTCCTCGAACCGGTCGTAGCCGTAGCTCACGGTCACGCCGTACTGCTCGCCCACCAGCCGGGCCTTCTCGGCGTCGCCGGTCACGAAGGCGACCACCTCGGAATTGCCGGTGTGCTCCACGCCGGGCAGCATCGCTTCCTGCGTGATGTCGCCCAAGCCCACGAGCGCGTAGCGGACCTTCTTGCCCGACGTGATCCCCAGAGACGACAGAATGCTCATTCTTGAACTCCGATCAGCAGGGGTGGGGCCAACCGCGCCCCTCCCCCGCACGTAAAGCCCCGCAGCCCAGCTTGCAAGGCTATGCAGCGCGGCGGATAGTCACAGGGACAGGAGTAGGCGATGGGGTTTCAAGGCCGGTGAGCGAGAAGCGCTACGTGTCCTCGACCGACGTGGCCCGGCTGGCCGGGGTGTCGCAGTCGGCGGTGTCGCGCACCTTCACCGAAGGCGCCAGCGTGTCCGAGGCCACGCGCGAGAAGGTGATGGCGGCGGCGCGGTCGCTGGGCTACCGGCCGAACTTCCTGCCGCAGGCGCTGATGTCCAACCGGTCGCGCCTGGTCGCCGTCGCGGTGGGCGCCGTGACCAACCCGTTCTACGCCTCCGTGCTGCAGCAGTTCACCGCGGCGCTGCAGGACGCGGGCCAGCAGGTCGCGCTGATCCAGGTGGCCAGCGACTACGCGATGGATGCGGTGCTGGACCGGATCGCGGGCTACCGGGTCGATGCCTTGGTCAGCGCGCTGGCCGTGCTGTCGCCGGACACGGCCCGCGCCTTGTCGGCGCTCCGCATCCCGGTGGTCTGCTTCAACGGGCGCCTCCGCGCCGAGTGGGTGTCGTCCGTGTCGATTGACAACCTGGCCGCGGGGGCGGAGGCCGCCGATCACCTTCATCAAGCGGGCGGGCGCCGCTTCGCCTTCCTGAGCGGCCCGCCGGGAAGCCCCGCGACCAAGGACCGCCGGACGGGGTTCGTGCGCCGGCTGCGGACGCTGCGGGAGGGCGCGCCGCTCCTGCTGTCCGGCGACTACTCCTACGAGAGCGGCCTGGCCGCCGCGCTCCGCGTCACCGACGCCGCCCCCCGGCCGGACGCCGTGGCCTGCGCCAACGACCTGGCGGCCCTTGGCTTCCTGGACGGCCTGCGCCGCGCCGGGGTGCGGTCGCCCGAGGATGTGCTGGTCCTGGGTTACGACAACATCGGCATGGACGCTTGGGAGCCTTACCAACTGTCGAGCTTCGACCAGAACGTGCCGGAGTTGATCCGCCGCACCCTGAGGCTGATCCTCGACGGGGACGCGGCCGAGGAAGCGCGCCGGGGCGTGCTCGAGAAGGTGCCGGCCCGCCTGGTCGCCCGGCGCACGACGGCCGCGCCGATGTTCCCGCTTATCTGATCGCCGCCTGTTTGCATAGCCTTGCAAGGCACGCCCGGCCATTTATATGCATAGCCATGCAACAGACGGCGCTTGGTCGCCTGTCATGCTGAAGGAGATCGCATATGCTGCCACCCCCATTCCCTTTGCAGCCGCAAGGCTCCGACCCCGGGCTGGACCGGCTTCGCGCCCGCCTGCGCATCTTCGCGGTCCTGCTGACGCTCGCCAGCATCGCTGCCTTGCCGCTGGTCGCCTCTTAGGCGCGGCTCACCGGCGGCCTGTGTTGCGAAGTTGCAACGCTCGCGGCCATGTGGCGAAACCAAGCGGATGCGCCGCTTGCATCGTCCCGGCAACAGGCACATGTTGCACTGCACAATAGGTGGAAGCGTCCTTTCGACGAACTCGGGCCAAGCCCGATCTGAAAGGACAAGCAGTCGTATCAGGATCAGTCGTCCCGCGAAGCGAAGTTGATCGTGCAGGGACGGCAAGAGTGGCTCCGTGACTTCGCGGTGGTTTGGAACCGCCTCATGACGCGGTTCGGCAGCAGTGCCCCGCGGGCGCCATCGACGGACGCAGGGACTCTTTGAAGACGTATCGGCGGCACGCGGCTTCGCGTGCGCCCTGAATAAAGAAAACCGGAAACGTCCTTCAGCGTGGCCAATCTCGGCCGCAAGTTAAGAAGGACTTGATCAATGAATATCTTCGAACATTATGGCGCGATCATGCTGCTGCAGCATGAAGGCAACCAACAGTTCGCTTCTGCCCTGGCCGGCAGCGTGCGGGCCTTGCTTCGACGCTTGCCGAAGCTGCTGGCCGGCCACCACCGTGCCCCGACCGCATCCTCGTCCTGACCGCGGGCCGTTCTGCGGCCAGCCCAGCCAGGTCCCCGCGTCCGCGCAGGCGCTTGACCGGGCAGCACACGCCGGGCTGAGCCATGCGGCAGATCGGTTCCGGCCATCATCAGGGTGTTACTCAACTCTGCTCTAATTATTCATTACATCTAATATATTTTCTCATCATGCGGCCCCTCAGCGAATTCTCGCCAGAGGGTCCGGTTAGCACAAAAGGAAAATTCTCATGGCCGTTCTTTCAGCTTTGCTGCCGAGCACGATGGCGTTCCGCGGCGTGTCCGCGCTCAAGCTCAAGCAGCGCCAGCTTAGCCTGCAATGGCAGCGCACAAAGGCGGAGCGCGAGCGGATCTTCCGCATCACCCAGGAGCTGGAACGCTGCAGCGACCGTCACCTGGCGGACCTTGGGCTGAGCCGCGCCGACATCCCCGACGTGGCCCGGGGCACGTATCGCCGCGGTTGACCGCCGGCAAGCAGCCCGCCTTGCAGCACGGCCGGGCCGACCGCCGCGCCCCGCCCCGTTGGAAGGGCACCGGCGCGGCGGGGCCACGGGCCTCAGCAGTCCGCCCGCAACGCCATCACGCAGGTCGGGGCCAAGCCGTGCCTCATGCGGCCGAGCACCAGGCCCGCCTGGTGCTCGCCCAGGGCGCGGTGGCTTTCGAACTGCGCTTCGGTGAACCACTGCTCGGTGGTCGCCTCGTTGGGGAAGCTTTGGTTCTGCGCGTGAAACGCCCGCACGTCCACCGGCACGTCGCCGGTCAGCACCGGCCTCAGCAGCAGCAGCAGCCCGCGCGTCTTGTCAGGGTAGCGGATCAGGCCGACGCTCAGGCCGTCCTCCTCCTGGGTGGGCATCCCGGTTTCTGCGTCCGTGGGCGGGATGCAGATGTGCACCCCCATGTCGATCCGCGCTTTGCTGATGACCGCGCCCAGGTCGGCGCATCCCCCGTCCGGGTCCCGCGTGGCATCGACCACGGCGATCAGCCGGCAGCGGCGTCGCAGCATCTCGTAAAGGCCGAGGTTGTCGAAATGGCCGCCGTCCGAAAGGTAAACGTAGTCGCGGGTGGCGTCCGTTTCCGCCCGCAGCTCCTGCCAGATCAACCCCCCGCCCGACGCGGGCCGCCCGACCGTGCCGTGCGGGCACGCCGGGTTCGGCAGCCAGGCGCCCAGGCGCGCGTTGAACAGCGTCATGATGAAGGCCGTCAGGCTTGAGGAGTGGTAGCCCCAATTCGGGCTGACCGCCGCCCCGGAAACCGCCATCGCCGTGCCCAGGGAAATCCCGCTGGAGCCTGATCCGGCATACCGGGCGGTCGGGATGTATTGGCCGTACTGGAAGTTGAGATGCGCCGCCCCGCAGTGCAACGGCGTCAGCGTGAACGGCGCGGCCTTGCGGTCCGCCCATTCGGCCTGCCGCGGCGTGCTCAGGTTCAGCGTGGCGTTGATCACCGGGAACAGGCAACGGCTTCCCCCATTCGGGGCCAGCGCGCTCAATGGCGGGTTATCGTCCGGGTCAAACCCGGTGAACAGGTCGGCACGGCGCGCGGCGCCGCCCGGAATGGGGTCAGACGCGTCCGCCCGCGCCGGTCCGACAAAGGCCCGCACGAGCCGGTCCCGGTAAACGCCGTGCATCGAGAAGCGGTTGGGCCGGACCAACGTGTCCGCGACGGCGAGGATCAACGCCAAGGCCCCGCCGAGCAGGAGTTGGGCGACGCCCATGAGAATGGTCGGGTCGAGCGTCCAACGGGCGCCGATCCAGAGTTGCAGCGCCGTCAGCGCCGCCCCCACCACGACGCCGGACCCGGCGAGCACCGCAGCGGCGAAGACCAGCGAGACCGCACGCAGCACCAGCTCCCAGCTGATCAGCCCGGGCTTGCCGCTCAGCAACGCATCGACCTGGCTGAACGCCTGCTTGCCCAGCCATGCCGCCACCGGCCCGGCGGCGAGGCCCACGATCAACGTGTGCTGCAGCGCCGTGATCTCGGAAAGCGGGTCCCTCACCAGCCGCTCCACCGTCAGCACGCAGAACGCGAACGCCGCCCAGGCCAGGCCGATGCGCAGCCGCATGGCGGTGATGCGCGCCATCCACTCGACATCCAGGTCGGAGAACGCGTCTGCCGCGCGACGGCGCCAGGGCATACGGGACGCGCCGCGCAGCCCGGCGTGTACCGCGGACAGCACCGCGTAGCACAGCATCAGCCAGGCCGGCCCCGCGATCACCACGATTTCCGCGGTCCGGTCAGCCGGCAGCACCCAGGCGATCCGCAGCCCGGCGTAGAGCATGGCCGCCCCGGCAAGGCTGGCCAGGCACCAAGGGAACAGGTTGCTCCAATAGGACGGCGTTCCCGCCGTCCGCGTGACGGCCGCGACGAGGTATCCGGCAATGCTGCCGCCAGCGAACAACAGCGGCAGCGACCAGCGCGCCCAAGACGTCCCGTCCAGCACCCGGTCCCAAACCGGCGCCAGCGCAAGCGAAACGCAGGCCGCCCAAAGCAGCGACGGCAGGACGATGCGGCGCAGGACGTGCTGGGGCGTCCGGTAGTCCGGCACGCCGTCCCGGAGCGGGCGGCGGCTCGGCAGGCCCTTGCAGGACTCCACGGTGCCCCATGCCAATCCCAGCAGCCCGACCAGCAGCAGCAGCGCCGCGACCTCCTCCGAATAGGGGAACTGAACGGGCACCACCTCCGGCTGCGACGCCCTGGACGTCGTTTGCAGGACGAAGAACGTCGTGCGCGCCGCCACTGCGGCCAGCGCGGCCAGCAGGAACAGCGGCCCGAAGACCAGCCAGTTCAACAGGACATTGCGCAAGTAGATCGCAAGCCCGGTCCAGCCATCGAGCGACAGCAGCCCGCCGTTGGGCGCCAGCCAGTTCGTATAGCGGCGCAGCCGCTTCAGCTCCTGCGGGTCCTCGCCCTGCGCAGCCGGGTCCCGCCGCGCCAGCAGCTCCTGCGCGCCGCAAGCGCCGTGCCGCCGGACCATCGTTTGCAGCCAAGCGCCGACATACCCGCCGCCGGACACGGTGGACAGGTAATGGAACCGGGTCAGGTGCCCGGCGCCGGCCAGGGCCTGCAGCACGCCGAGGCAATAGGCCGCGCTGCGCACCCCGCCGCCGGACAGGCACAAGGCCCGCAGCTGGTCGGGCCGCGCCGCCGGGCCGAGCGTTTCGAGCTCATTCTGGAACGCGACCTCCCAACTGACCGGCTTGGGACCTTGCTCCTGCTGCGCCAACCGCTTCATATGCACGTTCGATCCTCCCGATGCGTTCAGCATGAATCCAAGCGCGACCAGTCAAAGCGCGGTGCCCCCAAGCCCGGGCCGATGCGCTATCCCGTGACCCCGGACGGCCGCTATTTCGTCGTGCGCGGCCGGCTGTGGCGCTGC
>CALMAB010000290.1 GCA_937858325.1 uncultured Acetobacteraceae bacterium | reverse complement strand
AAGGGTCAACTTTGCACGCCGATAGGGGGCAGATTTGCACGCCGATTGACACTGACCGCTTCATCAAAGCAATCTCTCAAATAATTGTGCTTTAAGCTCCTGAATTCTCTTTCCCAAACTACGATGCTGCCAAGCAGAGATCTCAACGGTCTTCGATGACGCCAGATCTGCTTTGAATAACTTCTCCATCTTTTTGCCAAATTCAACATCAAGAATAATTGCATCGATCTCGTTATTCCATACCGTGCTGCGCCAGTCGAGATTGGAGGAACCGATTGCGGACCACGCTCCATCGATTACTGCGGTCTTTGCATGTAGAATGCGTCGTTGGAACTCGTGCAGTTTGACGCCGGATTGCAACAACCTGCCATATTCTGATCGTCCAATCGCCACTGCGGCATCACTGGTGCTTCGCCCTGGCACAATCACCTGTACATCTATCCCTCGTCTCGCCGCCCCTTCCAACGCTTGCATCAAGTCCGGGGTCGGTACAAAGAACCCCGTCGTCAGGTGAACGGAGGTTTGGGATAAGGCGATCGCTGCAAGCAGTGTACGGTAGATGAGTGGCTGTCCATCATCCGGAGCGCCGTCGATTGCTTGCACTGTCATTCCACCAGGGATGGCAGGCGGTGCAGGTGGCGCGTCTGCAAGAACTGGCCCTTTCTGCTGCTGCCACGTTTCCATGAAGTAGTGCTCAAACTGGGCGACAACCGGCCCCTCGATCCGCACGTCTGTGTCCCGCCAAGCTTTGTCGTTCGGATCGGCTGCAGCGTGTTCCAGCGTGTTCCAATACACCCGGCTGATGTTGACCCCACCGGTGATCGCGATCTTGCCGTCCACGCACAGAAGCTTGCGATGGTCTCGCGCATTGACCTTGATCGGCACTCGGGCGTTGGGCCGCAGAGGATTGTACTCCAGCACCTTGACGCCGCCTTGGCGCATCTGGTCGAACAATGCCGACCTTGTGTCGTTTGCTCCCCAGGCATCATAGATCAAGTTTACCTCGACACCGCGTCGCTTCGCAGCAAGCAACAAGTCGGCAAAAACCCATCCTGCTGACTCGTCGAACTCATAGCTTTCCATGTCGATGCGTGTCCGAGCTGAACGGATGGCGGCGGCCAGCGCGTTGAAGGTGGCGGGTCCGTCGATCAGCAACTCGACGCGGTTTCCAGCAAGGAAAGGCACATGGGCAAAGCGTTCGCCCTGCTCACGCATGAGATCAAGGTTTCGGGCCGGATCGACCGCAGCGGCTGCGAGAAGGTCGGGACTGGTCCTTGGCCTCGGTTCAGTGGCGCAACCTGCCACGGCAGCGATGATCACCAAAGGCATGAGTGCGCCGCGCATCGTCCGTTTCATACGGTAACGTTACGGTAGATTTGTGTTTAAATATAGACAATCTTTGTCTCTGGGCTGTTCCTAGGCAATGCCGGGCCATAATCACTATCAGGCAAGTCAGCCGACACGCCGCGGTGTTCTCGTCGTCGCGTCGCGAACCATGCGATCTCGGGTCAACTAAACCGCCACCTGCCGCAGCGGGTGTGCGTTGTTCATGGCGACTTAACCCACCGGAGTCTCACGCCCGCACATGCCGCAGCAATTCCCGCGCAGGACGCCCTCTCGCCATAACGTACGCTTTCGAACATGAAGTCACAAATTTGGCATTCTGACTGTTCTTGCGCGTAAGCATCTTGCTACCGCAACGGATTTTTGAGACAAAGCTTGGGAAATACACGAGGGTCCCATGGTCATCCTTTTTATCAGCCATGTGCATTTTCTGCGGGAAGCATTGGTCGAGACTCTGCGCGGCGGCGAGGGCATCATGGCGTTCGGCGCGTTCTCCCGCGAGACCGTTGAAGCGGTGACCACAGAGTTCACGCCTGACCTGGTTCTGATCGACTCGACGCACCCCGAAGCCATGGCATTGGTCGGCGTCGTTCGCACGCGCTTCCCCAAGGTGGGCGTCGTCGTGCTGGCCACGCGCGAGCGGGACGAGGAGTTCTTGATTTGGGCGGATGTCGGCATTTCCGGGTACTTGGGACCCGACACCTCGTCGCGTGACCTGATCTCCACGGTGCGCCGCGCCGCGGGGGGCGAGGTCGTCTGCCCGCCGCGGCTGACCGCTCTGCTGCTGAACCGCTTTGCCGACCGCTCGAGCGATCGCGCAACGCGGGCCGGCATCCATGCCCTGACACCGCGCGAGCGTGAGATCATGGAATTATTGGCGGACGGCCTGCCGAACAAGCTGATCGCGCGCCGCTTGCAGGTTGCCCTGCCAACGGTCAAGAACCACGTGCACAGCATCCTCGACAAGTGGGACGTGCGCAGCCGGGGCGAGGCTGCGGCGCGCTACCGCCGCAAGGTTCAGGAGACGGAGGCAAGCAGCAGCAGGCTTGCGGCAGCGCGGCCGATCCATGTCCTTCCCGTCGGGTCACCTGCGCATCGCAATGGCAGCTTTTCGTCCGCTGCTGGCCGCCGGGCAGAGTAAGCCCGCCTGTTTCAAAGCCGGGCCGCAAGGCAGCAAGCTGCTGGCGCCCGGCTTCCGCGCGCTCTTGTTGCGGCATAGAGAGCTGGTGCCTCAACGGCCGTGACGTGGTCCCGGTGGAAGGGCTGCCCAGCGACGCACCGCGTCCTGTGTCACGCCGTGACGATCCGGCCTCGGCCATCCGGGATGCTTGACACAACAGCGGGCGCGGGCGTGTCCTCCTGCAGAACCGGGATGGGATTGCCATGCCATTGGAAATCGCGGTACGGGGCTTGTTCGCGACCCCGGTCGCCGCGGTCATGCTGCCGGATGCCGAGGCGCGCAACGCCCGGCTGCGCCAAATGATCCTGGCCCGGCGAGACCAAACCCCCTCCATCCACTCGTCCAATGCCGGCGGCTGGCATTCGGAGCGTGACCTGGCCGATTGGGGCGGGCCGGACGTGGCCGAAATCCTGGCACTCGCGCAATCGGCAGCGACGCAGCTTACCGCGGACCGGTTCGGCAGGCCCATACGGCCCGCCTGGGTGACTCAGGCCTGGGCCAACGTGAACGGACCCGGCGACGGCAACATCGCGCATTACCACGCCGGGTCGTTCTGGTCCGGCACCTACTATGTTGCCGATGGTGGTTGCGCAGCGGATCCGTCGCTCGGCGGCGCGTTCGAGATGATCGACCCCCGCGGGCCGGCGCCCGCGATGTATGCGCCCACCCTGTGTTTTGCCGGGGAGGATGGACAGTCGGCCGGCAGCGGCGAGACGATCCTGCCGAAGCCCGGACTGCTGTTCCTGTTCCCGTCCTGGCTGCAGCACCAGGTCCGGCCCTACCGGGGGACGGAACTGCGCATCTCCATCGCCTTCAACCTGGGCGTCTGATGGACGCGCTGCCGCCCCGCGCCGCGTCGCGCCGGCTGGCCGAGATCATGGGCATCGCCCGTCAGGCCGGGCGGGTGTCGGTCGAGGACCTGGCGCAGCGGTTCGCCGTCACCCCGCAGACCATCCGCCGCGACTTGAACGAGCTGTGCGAGGCCCGCGCGCTGACCCGCGTGCATGGCGGCGCCATGATCGCCTCCGGCGTCGAGAACCTGGCCTACGAGGCGCGCAAGGCCGTGGCGGCGCCGCACAAGCGGCGGATCGGGGCGGCGGCGGCGGCGCTGGTGCCCGGACATTCCTCGCTGTTCATCAACATCGGCACCACGACGGAGGCGGTGGCCCGGGCGCTCGGCGCCCATGCCGGGCTGCTGGTCATCACCAACAACCTGCACGTCGCCGGCGAGCTGTATCGCAACCCGGCCATCGAGGTGGTGCTGGCCGGCGGGGCGGTCCGGCACAGCGACGGCGGGATCATCGGGCCGGGCACGGTGGAGCAGATCCGGCAGTTCCGCGTGGACACCGCGGTGGTGGGCACCTCGGCCATCGACGCGGACGGCACCTTGCTGGATTTCGACATCCGGGAGGTGCAGGTGTCCCAGGCGATCATCGCCAGCGCGCGCCGGGTCATGCTGGTCGCGGACAGCAGCAAGTTCCTGCGCGCCGCGCCGGTGCGGATCGCCCACCTGTCCGACGTGGACGTTCTCGTGACCGACCGGCTGCCGTCGCCCGAGGTTGCCGCCCTGTGCGCGGCGAACGAGGTGGAGGTGGTGGAGGCGGGCGGCCCCGTCGAAACGGACGAAGGTTCGGATGAAAGTTCGTTTTGACCTCTTGGCGCCAGCGTTTGGTTCGGGTTAGGGTTCACACGGAGAGGGCCGGCAAGCGCCCTTGAGGAACGCGCTCACCCCATGCCACAGGCGGCCACCCCGGACATCTTCGACCTCGCGATCATCGGCGGCGGCATCAACGGCTGCGGCATCGCGCGCGACGCCGTGGGACGCGGCTGGTCGGTGTATCTGTGCGAGGCCAACGACCTGGCTTCCGCGACGTCCTCGGCCTCCACCAAGCTGGTGCATGGCGGGCTGCGCTACCTGGAGTACTACGAGTTCCGCCTGGTGCGGGAAGCGTTGATGGAGCGGGAGGTGCTATGGGGCATCGCGCCGCACATCGTTTGGCCGCTGCGCTTCGTGCTGCCGCACCACAAGGGGCTGCGCCCGGCCTGGCTGCTGCGGCTGGGCTTGTTCCTGTATGACCACCTGGGCGGGCGCAAGCGCCTGCCGCCGACGCGCACCATGCGGCTGCGCCGCGATCCCGCCGGGCGAATGCTCAAGCCGGAGTACAAGGTTGCGTTCGAGTACTCGGATTGCTGGGTCGAGGACTCGCGCATGGTGCTGCTGAACGCCCGCGACGCGGCGGAGCGCGGCGCGGGCGTTCAGCAGCAC
>CALMAB010000289.1 GCA_937858325.1 uncultured Acetobacteraceae bacterium | reverse complement strand
TTGCGCAGGCGTCCCCGCATCGCCAGCGCGCCGCGCGCCCACGCGGCGGCGAGCGCCCATAGGCTGTCGAGGCCGACTGCCAGCGCCAGGAACACCGCCGACAGCACCGCCACCTGCGTTCCTGCAGACGGTCCCGGCGTAATGAACTGCGGAAAGAACGCGCCGTAGAACAGCAGCGTCTTCGGGTTGGTCAGCGACACCAGCAGGGCGCGCCCGAAGATCGCCCGCGCCGACCGCGGCTGCGGCGGCGTCCGCGAAAGGTCGATGGGCGCCGCGCGCCATTGCTGGACGCCGATCCAAACCAAGTAGGCGGCGCCGATCCAGCGCACCCAGGCGAAGCCGTGGCCGAGGCTCCCCAGCACCCCCGCCAAGCCGAGCGCCACGAGGCCCAACTGCACGGCCATGGCCGTGCTGGTGCCCGCCACCGTGAGCAGCCCGTAGCGCCGCCCGTAGGCGACCGAGTTCGCCACGATCAGCGCGACGTTCGGCCCCGGGATCAGCATCAGCGCGACGACGGCCAGCACGAAGGCCAGCAGGTTGGAAAGGTCCGGCATTGCCCGATTATGCCAGATGCGGCGGGGCGCAGTCCAATGACAACGGCCCCTTGCCTCGCCCTTCCGTCATCGCGAGCCGCCCTGGCGGCGTGGCGATCCAGAAGCCGCCAGCGCGGCGCTTACCCTCCTGGATTGCCGCGTCGCCGCGCTCCTTGCGGTGCGTCCATGGAGGAAGCCTGAGCCTGCTTAGGCCAACAACGCCCGCAGCGCCGCCGGCTGCCGCAGCACCAGGCGGCCGTCGCGGTCTCCCAGCACCCCGGCTTCATGCCATTGGCGGAGCTGCTTGTTCACCCGCTCCCGCGTCGCGGCGACCTGGGCGGCCATGTCGCGCTGCGACAGCGCCAGGCGGATCTGCACCCCGTCGGGCGTGGGGGCGCCGTGCTCCTCGGCCAGCGTCAGCAGCAGCCGGGCCAGGCGCACGGCGAGCGGCGCCAAGGCGAGGTCCTCATATGCGGTGCTGTTCCGGCGCAGGCGGTCGCAGAGCAGTTCCATGAACCGCAGCATCAGGTCCGGCCGGGCGCGCAGGAACGGCAGGAAGTCGCGCCGCTCGACGGAAAGCAGCAGGCTGTCGGCCATGGCAACCACGTCCAGGCTGCGCGGGCGCCCGTCGAGCAGGGCGATTTCGCCCAGCACTTCGCCCGGCTCCATCAGGTCAAGCGTGACCTCCCGTCCCTCCACCGACACGGCGCCCGCGCGGAGGCGGCCGAGCACCAGGACCAGCAAGGAGCAATCCGGGTCGCCCCGGTGCATCACCACGGTGTCCCGCGCCACCCGCCTTTCCCCCGCAAGGTCAGCCAGGGCCGTCAACTCGTCGCGTCCCAGGATGGCGAACAACGGCGTGGCCGCCAGCACGTCGCGCTTGGTCGCGCGGGACAGCGCCGCCATCACGCGGCCACCATGACCGGCCCGGCGCGCCGGGCCATGGGCGGCGGTGCCTGCCTTGCCGCCGGCCCCCTTTCGGCTTGGGTCACCAAACAAGACCATAGCGCGACCGTGCCGCGGCCGTGCACGGCGTCGAACCTTTGAATGTCGTTCCGCGCGCAGCGCACAATATGTCCGAAGTCTCTGGGGTGAATCTCGGTCGCGATCGGAAGCGCAAGTAGCTTAGATGAGAAAGCGCCGCAGGTGAACCAGGAAGCGTACTCCGTCCGGCCTCGATCCGAAAGGCTCCGCATCCGCGGCGAGGCGCTGAACCCGGCGCCGCGCCGCGACCGCCCGAAGCGGTCCCGCTACGTAGCCGGGCGCGTAACCCAGGTCACAGCCGCATCGGGCTGGCGCGCGCATAGCTGCCGCCGCGGTCGGGAACCGGCCGCCGGCAGGAGGGCGCAATGCACATTTCGGATTGGAGGCCGCCAGGGATGCAGGACGAGGAGGCACAGGACCGAGCCCTTCTGCGGCTGCAAGCCGTCCTGCTGGCCGCCAGCGTGACGGTGTTCGTGATGGCGACGGCCTTCAACGCAGCGAGCGGGCACCTGGCCTGCACGGCGCAACCGGTGATCGCGCCATGCTGAACCGTTCGAACCATCTCCCGAACGCCAGCGACCTTGGCAGGCTTCGGCAGATCGTCGAGGCCATGAAACCGTCCGCGTCGAGACGGCAGGCCGCGTGGCGGTGGAGGCCGGGTCGCCGGTTGCCCGACGAAGCGAAGGGCGTCCTGCTTCTGATGGCGACCCTGGTCGCGGTGTGCACGTACTTGCTGCTGCTGGACCGCCTCGGCGTTCCCCCGTCGGCCATGACGGACTTTCCCCTGGTCGATTAGGGACTGGCCCGGCGCCGGGCCAACGGGTGTCCGCGGCGGGATGCGAACCTGCGGCCCCAGGACCCGTCCCGCTTCGGCTCCCGCCGAAACCGTCCGCCCTGCTTCTGAGGGCTGCTATTCCAGGCTCACGGGCGCTGCGCCCGGAGCCATGGAGGGTTTGCGGCTGACCCGATAGGCCGCGAGCACGGCCCCGAACGCGAGCAGGCTGAGCAGCAGATGCGACCGGGTATTCTCCTTGACATCCATGGGCACGAGCACGCCGAGCATCCCCGCAATCGTGAGCAGGGTCAGGACGGGAAAGAACCACAACTTCACGCGCAGCCGCTCCGGCCGCATCCTGCGCCGCAGGATCAACTGCGACACACCGATCAGCAGGCAAGCGAACAGGATGACCGCGCCGGACGAGTTCAGCAGGAACAGGAACACGGTCTTCGGCGACACGTAGGCGGCGACCACACGAAGACAGCCGACCAGCGTGGACAGCAGGATCGCCGCGACCGGCACGCCGCGGCTGTCGGTACGGAGCAGCCCGGCCAACACGAAGAGCGTGCGCGACGCGGTGTAAAGGCCGGAGTTCAGGCAGGACAGCACGGCGGTCACGACGACCGCGATGCCGGATAGGATCGAGGCGACCCCATGCGGGATGAAGCCGCCGTGCGCCGGCAGGTTGGGGAAATCGAGGCTGCAATGCCGTTGCTTGAGGCCTTGGTGCAGTTGAGGGACGCGTCGGCCATGGCGCTCTCCAGTTTTGACGGCGCCGCGGTCCGCGGTCATTTGCCAGGCCTGAAGCTTCCCCGCACGGGTCAGCAATAGATACCCGTTTCTGCAGCGCAAAACGGACGGGTTGGTCACGGTTGCATCTGCGCCGGGCACTCGCAATCCGAGCAGGCCGCAGGATTTCAAAGCTTGGCGCAGGCGCTTGGCTGGTGCCGAGGGCGACATCGACGGCAACGGCCGCGCCGCGGGCCATCGCCGGGCTTCGCTCAAGCCCTCCGTGTCCGCGCATCGTGCCAGCCCAAAAACGGCTGGGGACGGCGCGCGGTCAGGTAACGCACCGTGCTCAAACAACAGTGGCTTGTTGATCGATGAAGCGGCGGGCGCCCCCACGTCCAAATCAGCCATGAACACAAAGAAGACCGCAAGACATCACCTGCCAATGGAGGCGATATCAGATTGCCAGGCAGACCAGTGGTCTATAGGGTGACGAGATCGCGTATGCGTTCAGTCGCGAGACGCCGGTGCGGCGCATCTCAGGGACCCCGGGCATGGATGACGTGACCCCCGCGAGCAAGCGACAGGCCCGTGCCGGGGAGCACCGCACCGGCGCGCCGGGGTTGGTCTATCCGGGCATGTGGGTGGTGTTCGTCGTCCTGATCTGCTGCTTCACCGCTTGGGGCGTCGCGGCGGACATGACCACGCCCATGGTCGCGGGCTTCAAGCGCATCTTCGACATGAGCACGTTCCAGGCCTCGCTGGTGCAGCTCGCGTATTTCGGCGCGTACTTCCTGCTCGCCTTGCCTGCCGCGTTCATCAACGAGCGGTTCGGCTACAAGACGGGGATCCTGACCGGCCTGATCCTCGCCGCCGCGGGGTCCTTCGCGTTCTACCCGGCAAGCAAGCTCATGACCTACACCGCGTTCCTCGTCGCGCTGTTCGCCATCGCCGCGGGGTGCTCGATCCTGGAAACCTCCGCCAACCCCTACGTCATCTCGCTCGGCCCGGAGGAGAACGCGACCCGGCGGCTGAACTTCGCGCAGGCGTTCAACCCGGTCGGGACCAACATCGGCGTCCTGCTCGCGGCGACGTTGATCCTTCCGCAGCTTGAGGATCCGGTGAACCTCGCTTCCCTGACGCCGGAGCAGATACAAGCGATCCGGGCCGGCGAGCTGGGGGCCGTCATGGGGCCTTACCTCGGCCTCGGCTTCGTGCTCCTGGCCATCGCGCTCGTCATCGCGATCAGCCGGTCCCCGAAAATCGTCGATGAGTTCGAGTCCGGCGACCTCGGCGGGCGAAGCCCGTTCTCCATCCTGCTCCGCAACCGCCGCTACACGTTCGGCGTCGCCGCCCAGTTCTTCAACGTCGCGGCGCAGGTCTGCACCTGGACCTACCTGATCCAGTACGTGCAGCAAGCCTTGAACGGGTCGCTGCAGCTCGGCGGCTACCTGCTGCAGGTCAGCCTGATCGTGTTCCTCGTGTCCCGGTTCTTCATGACGTGGGTCATCGGCCGGGTCCGGGCGACGGTCATGCTGGCACTTCTCAGCGGGCTTGCCGTCGCGTTGTGCGTGTTCGCCGTGGTGTCGCCGAACGTGGGCGGCGTGGCCGCCGTGGTGGCGCTCTCGTTCTGCCTGTCGCTGATGTTCCCCACCATCTACGGCGTGGCGTTGGCCGGCCTCGGCCCCGCGACGAAGTTCGGGGCCGCGGGCCTAGTCATGGCCATCGTCGGCGGGGCGTTCGTTCCCTTGATCCAAGGGGCGTTGCTGGACGCCACCTCGCCCGCCGTGTCCTTCCTCGTTCCGGCGGTGTGCTTCACCGTGGTCGGCGCCTATGCGCTGTTCGATCT
>CALMAB010000288.1 GCA_937858325.1 uncultured Acetobacteraceae bacterium | reverse complement strand
GGCGAGGCGCCGCGCATGCGGGCCGCGAGATACGCGGCGGCGAAGCTGTCGCCGGCCGCCGTGGTGTCGATCACCTGTTTCACCGGGCCGGCCCGCACCAGCAGCTCGGTGCCCCCGTGCAGGACGCGGCAGGCGGGGTGGTCCAGCTTCAGCACGATTTCCGTGGTGGCGGCATGGCGGAGCAGTTCGGCCTCGCCCGCGTCGCCGCCCAGCAGTGCCAGGTCCTCGGCGGAGGCCAGCACGATGTCCGCAAGCGCGTAGGCCTGCGCGTAGGCGGCGTGCGCAGCGGCGCGGTCCGGCCAGCCACGCGGGCGGAAGTTGGTGTCGAACGCCACGCGGGAGCCGCGGGATCGGGCGTCCGCCAGCGCCCCGAACAGCACGGCCCGCGCCGCGGCGCCGTAGATGGAAAGCGTGATGCCGGACAGGTAAAGCGTGTCGAAGGCTGCAAGCTCCGTCGGGTCCAAGTGGTCGAACAGGTGTCGGGCGGCGGCGCTGTCGCGCCAGTACAGGAAGCGGCGCTCGCCCTGCGGGTCGGTTTGGATGACGTACAGGCCCGGCAGCCGCCCGGGGAGGCGGCGGACCAGCCCGGTGCCGATGCCTTCCTCCTGCCAGCGCGCCAGCATCTCGTCGCTCCAAGCGTCGTCGCCGAGCGCCGTCACGTAGTCCACGGCGACGCCGAGACGCGCCAGGTAAACGGCGGTGTTCAGCGTGTCGCCGCCGAAGCTGCGGCGGAGCTGCCCGTCCGATCCTTCCCGCAGCTCCACCATGCACTCGCCGATGCAGGCGACCCGTCCCGTCATGCCAGCACCGCCCGCTGCGCGCCGAGCGCATACAGCCGGGCCAGCGCCGCGGTCACGCCCGTGCGGACGCGCGAGTCCCGGCCCAGCGCGCCGAAGATTGGATGCATGTCGAGCAATGCCGGCGCCAGCCGGTCCGGCACCGGCCCGGCTGCCTGCGCGGCGGCGGCCAGGCTTGGCGCAGCCGGGTCCCGAACCTCGATCCGCTTCCCATGCTCGTCCACGCCCGAGATGTAGCGCATCCAGCCCGCGACCACGAGGGCCTGCGCGTCCACCGGCAGGCCCAAGGCCAGGCGGTCCCGCATCGTGGCCAGCACGCGCTGCGGCAGCTTCTGCGAGCCGTCGGCGGCAATCTGCGCCGTGCGGTGGCGCAAAGCGGGGTTGCGGAACCGCGCGAGCAGGGCGCGCTTGTAGCCCGCCAGGTCCGTGCCCGGCGGCACGGCGAGGGTCGGGACCGCATCATCCATCACCCGCGCCGCGAACCCGGCGAGGCCTGGGTCCCGCATCGCCTCGGCCACCGTCTCCACACCGGCCAGTAAGCCGAGGTAGGCGAGGGCGGAGTGGCTGGCGTTCAACATGCGCAGCTTCATCGCCTCGAACGGCGCCACGTCCGCGACCAGGGTGGCGCCCGCGTCCTCCCACGCCGGACGCCCGGCGGGAAAGCGGTCGGCGACCACCCATTGCGTGAACGGTTCGGCGATCACCGGCCAGGCGTCCCGCAGCCCGAGCGCCGCCGCGACCCGGGTGCGGTCCTCATCCGTGGTCGCAGGCACGATGCGGTCCACCATGGCGTCCGGGCAGGCAACCTCGTCCTCCACGAAGGCGCCGAGGCCGGGCGAGCGCAGTTGGGCGAAGCGGGCCAGCAGCCGGTGCAGCGTGCGTCCGTTGGCCGACAGGTTGTCGCAGCACAGCACGGTGAAGGGGGGCAACCCTTCCGCACGCCGCCGGGCAATGGCGGCGGCGAGCCAGCCGAGGGCCGAGCGCGGCGCGTGCGGGTGCGCCAAGTCGTGCAGGATGTCGGGATGCGCCTCGTCCAGCGTGCCGCTGGCGGGGTCGCGGCAATACGCCTTCTCGGTCACGGTCAAGCTGACGATGGCGACCGTGGGGGCGCACAGGGCGTCAAGCAGGGCGGCCGGCTCGTCCGATGCCGCCAGGACCCGGCCGATGCTGCCGATCACCGCCAATTGGTCCGCCTCGCCGCGGATGTTCAGCGCATACAGCCCGTCCTGCGGCGCGAGCGCGTTCCGCGTGTCCGGGCTGCGCAGGCTGGCGGCGATGATGCCCCAACGCCCGTCGCCCGCCGCCAGCACGGCGTCGGTGTAGGCGGCCTGGTGCGCGCGGTGGAACGCGCCGACCCCCAGGTGCACGATGCCCGGTTGCACCGTGCCGCGGTCGTAGCCAGGCCGGGCGACGCTCCCGGGCAATCGCGCCAGCGTCGCGTCGCGCAGCCGGTCCGCCATCAGGTCGGCAACCCGTTCTGCCGGGCGAGCGCGGTCATCACGCCGCGGATCTCGGCCA
>CALMAB010000287.1 GCA_937858325.1 uncultured Acetobacteraceae bacterium | reverse complement strand
CTCGCGACCTCGCCGCCGAACGCCTGGGCCATCGCCTGATGACCGAAGCAGATGCCGACAAGCTTGGCCCGGCCCCGGACCCGGCGGAGAAAATCAAGGAACGGCGGGATCCAAGGGAGGTCGTCGTGCACCCCCGCCGGAGACCCGGTGATCACGTAGGCCAAGCACGCCGTGGGATCGGCCGGAAGCTCGCCGGCCTGCACGTCGTAGCTGCGATACTCGCGGTCCCGGCCGAGCATGGTGCGGATCATGTCGCCGTAGGTGCCCCACTGCGCGCGCAGTGCCACGGGGGGCTGACCCGTTTCGAGGATGCCAATCGTCATGGCGGCAGCATCCCACATCCCGGGCCAGGCGGACAGCCGCGTTTGAAAACCCTGCGTGTCCAGGTGCAGGTCCGGCGCCCAGCCCTGCCCCTGGAGCGACGCGCTCAATCACGCTGCCGCGACGTCGATGACGGCTTCGGCAAAGGCCTTCGGCGCTTCCTAGGGCAGGTTGTGGCCGATCCCGCCTGTGATCAGCCGGTGCGAGTACTTGCCGGTGAACGTCTTCGCGTACGTGGCGGCCTCCGGGTGCGGCGCCCCGTTCGCGTCGCCCTCCAGGGTGATGGTGGGAACCGTGATCGGCGGGAACGCGGCAAGCCGCTGCTCAAGGGCCGCGTACTTCGCCTCGCCCTCGGCCAGGCCGAGCCGCCAGCGGTAGTTGTGGATGACGACGCCGACGTGGTCGGGGTTGTCGAAGGCCGCGGCGCTGCGGTCGAACGTGGCATCGTCGAACTGCCATTTCGGCGAGGCGGTCCGCCAGATGAGCTTCGAGAACTCGCGCCGGTTTGTCCCGTATCCCAGGCGTCCGCGGTCGGTCGCGAAGTAGAACTGGTACCACCAGGCCAACTCGGCCGCGGGCGGCAGCGGCGTCCTGCCGGCCTCCTGGCTGCCGATCAGGGAGCCGCTGACGGGAACGGTGGCCACCGTCCGTTCCGGCCAAAGCGCGGAGACGATGTTGACTGTGCGTGCGCCCCAGTCGAAGCCCGCAAGCACCGCCCGGCAGGTCGAGGCCAACGGAGACGCCTGCTACCTGCCGGAATTGCTGCGGATCAAAGGCGGCCTGCTGCTCGCCAAGCCGGAGCAACGCGAGGGCCAGGCGGAGTCGTGTTTCATCCGCTCGCTGGAGACTGGATTGCCACGCCGCCAGGGCGGCTCGCAATGACGAAAGGGGCGAGGCAAGAGGTCGCTGGTATGACCCAGCGGCAAATCCTCGGCAACGCCGATACCGGCTATAACCAAGCACCCCGACGAACAAACCATTAGTTATGCGCCTCCGGCCGGCCTCTTGTCCTAAGCGATGTGACGGTTCCACGTCCAAGGGAGGAAGAAACCGTGTCGGGCAAAGCAAAGCTCTGGCCAAGCGTCACGCGCCGCGTCTCCAACCGGTGGCGGGCGGCAGTGGCCGCGTCGGCCGCATTGGCGCTGTCGGCCATCCTGCCGTGCGGGGGCGCAAGGGCGGCAGAAGGGCTGGCGAGCCTGCCCGCCGTGGCGCCCGTCATGGAGTGCGCCGCGGTGGCGCAGCTCGACCTGTCCGGCGCGACCGACGCCGCGGTCACCATCCAGTCCGCAGCCGTCGTGACCACGGGGGCGCCGGCGCCCTATTGCGCGGTGCAGGGCACCATCGCCCCGGCCAACACCTTTGTCATGCGCCTGCCGACAGAGGGCTGGACGCAGCGCTACCTGCAAACCGGCTGCGGCGGCCTGTGCGGCTCCGCCACCATCAACACCACGGCGGCGGGGACCTGCCCGCCGGTGGCGGACGGCACGATCGCCAGCGCCACCACCGACATGGGCCACCAAGGCCAGCCGGACGGCTCCTGGGCGGCGGGCAACCCGCAGGCGCAGATCGACTTCGCCTACCGGGGCGTCCACGACACGTCGCAGGTCGCCCGCGCGATCATCGCCCAGTTCTACGGCAAGCAGCCCGCCTATTCCTACTTCGACGGCTGCTCCGACGGCGGGCGCGAGGCGCTGATGGAGGCGCAGCGCTACCCCGAGGACTTCGACGGCATCGTGGCCGGGGCGCCTGCGAACGACCTGGTGGTGCAGAACACCGTTCACCACGCCTGGAACGTGCTCGCCAACCGGGACGCGGGCGGCCCCATCCTGCTGGCCGGCAAGCTGCCGCTGATCCATGACGCCGTGGTGGCCGCGTGCGACAAGCTGGACGGCGTGGCGGACGGGCTGCTCGACGACCCGCGGCGCTGCCATTTCGACCCGGCCAGCCTGTTGTGCGCGCCCGGGCAGGACGCAGCGGCCTGCCTCACCGAGGCGGAGGCGGGCGTCGTCCGCCGGCTGCACGACGGCGCCACGGACGCGCAGGGCCGCCGCTTGGAGCAGAGGATCTCCCACGAATGGGGGTCGGAGCTTGATTGGACGCTGTTCGTGCCGGCAGCGCCGGGCCAGGCGACGTTCAGCGAGACCATCGCCCTGTCGTTCCTGCGCTACCTCGCCACCTTCAACGTCGCGAACCCCAATTACCAACTCTCCGATTTCCAGTTCACGGTGCCCAACTTCTGGCAAACGGTGCAGACCTCCGTTTACATGGCGGCCACGGACCCCGACCTGCGCCCCTTCGCCGGGCATGGCGGCAAGCTGCTGCTGTGGCACGGCTGGTCCGATCAGCACATCACGCCGCAATCGACGCTGGAATACTACGAAGCCATGCGGGACCTGATGGGGGCGGAGGCGGTGGAAAGCTTCGCCAAGCTCTATTTGTTCCCCGGGGTGGCCCATTGCTCGGGCGGGCTGGGGCCGGACACGTTCGACGTGCTGACGCCGGTGATGGCCTGGGTGGAAACCGGCACCCCACCCGGCGAGGTCGTCGCGTCCAAGATAGAGAACGGCACCGTCACCCGCACGCGGCCGGTGTTCCCTTACCCGGCGGTTGCGCGCTACGCCGGTTCGGGCAGCACGGATGACGCGGCGAACTTCGTCGCCGTGACGCCGCGGACGGAGCCGGGCATCGGCTACCGCTGGGTCGGCGCGCGGCTTTACTCAAGCGGCACTCAGGCCACCTGCCGGGCCGAGGGCACGCAGCTTGTTTGCCAGCCCGCGGGCCTTGCTTTGGGCGGCGAGCAGCCCTGACCCGGGGCGCCGCCGGGTGGTCGCCGCGGGCGGTGGCTACCCGGTGCGTTTCGGGCCGAAGAACCCGGCGATCTCCATTGCCGCCCGGTCGGGGTCTTCCCGGTGCGGGAAGTGCCCCACCCCTTCGAACATCGCCAAGTCCAGGTCGGTGAAGGTTTCGCCTAGGCGGTCCGTCCAGGCGTAGGGGAACAGCGGGTCATGCTCGGCCCAGCGGACGCAGGTGGGCACGGCGATGGGCGGTGGCGTAGGCGCCTGGCCCTGCATCATGGCGATGCGGCCGGCGTTGGCCGCCTTGTACCAGGCGAAGCCGCCTTCGAGGTTGCCCGGCTGCAGGAAGTTATCGACCCAATCTTCCAGCATCGCGTCGCACCATTCCGTCCGGTGCGACCAGTGGCGCAGGATGTATCCGATGTAGGCCCGGCAGGCGTCCCGGCTGGCGCCGACCAAAGCGGGGGCGAAGTCCATCTGGTGGAAGGACTGGTACCAAATCTCGCGCAGCCGGTCCGGCGTGCCCATGCGCGGACCGATGCCGGGGTAGACGAAGTCGAAGAAGAACAGCCCGGACAGCCGCTCCGGCGCTTGCCGGGCCAAGGCGAGCATCACCCCGCCGCCCACGTCGTGGCCGACCACGCCCACCCGGTCCAGGTCCATGGCGTCCAGCAGCGCCAGCAGGTCGGCGGCATGGTCCCCGGCGCCCCACGGACCCGCCGGCTTGCTGCTGGCGCCGAAGCCGCGCAGGTCGGGGGCGATCAGGGTGAAGCGGTCCCCCAGGCGTTGCATCACCGGCTCCCAGGTGCGCCAGTACTCCGGCCAGCCGTGCAGCAGCAGCAAGGGCGGGCCGGACCCGGCTACGGCGACGTGGAACGACGCGCCCTGCGCGGTGATCGTCCTGTGCTCCATCCTGTCCTCCTCCGTTTGCGCCGCCGGGCTGCTACCGCCGCGCGAAGGCGAGCAGGTCCTGGTTGAGCCGGTCCTTTTCCGTGAAGAACAGCCCGTGCGGGGCGCCGGAATACTCCAGCAGCTCCGCGCCGGGGACCATCTTGGCCGCGATGCGTCCCGACTTCTCCACCGGCACCGTCGCGTCGCTGTCCCCGTGGATCACCAGGGTCGGCACCCGGAACGCCGCCATGTCGGGCCGGAAGTCGGTTTCGGAAAAGGCGCGCACGCAGTCCAGCGTCGCCTTGGGCGAGCCGAGCATGGCCATGGTCAGGGACCATTGCAGGATTTCGGCCGTGACGGTGAAGTTCAGCATCCCCGCGCCGAAGAACTGCTTGCCGAACGTCGCCAGGAAGTGCGGGCGGTCCTTCTGCAGGCCCTCGATGATCCCGTCGAACACGCTGCGCGGCACCCCGTCCGGGTTGTCCGGCGCTTGCAGCATGTAGGGCGTCACCGCCGCCACCAGCACGGCCTTCGCCACCCGCGCCCCGCCGTGGCGGCTCATGTAGCGCGCAACCTCGCCGCCGCCCATGGAGAACCCGACCAGCGTCGCGCCTTCCAGGTCCAGCCCGTCCATCACCGCCTTCAGGTCGTCGGCAAAGGTGTCGTAATCGTAGCCGGTCCAGGGCTGGCTGCTGCGCCCGAAGCCGCGGCGGTCATAGGCGACAACGCGCAGGCCCTGGGACGCCAGGAAGGTGGACTGGTACTCCCACATGTCGGCATCGAGCGGCCAGCCGTGGACCAGCACGACGGGCGGGCCGCTGCCCCAATCGTTGTAGAACAGCGTGGTCTTGTCCGCGGTCTCGATGAACGGCATGGCGGCCCCCTTGGATGCGAAGGCGAAAACGGGGAGGCCGGGCCGGGGTTGCAGGCGGGCGGCGGGGTCGAACTCAGCGCCCCGACAACCGCGCGGTCAGCCGTTCCACCCGCGCCTGTGGCCGCGGCTCGGCGATGTCCAGGATCACCCGCCCGTCC
>CALMAB010000286.1 GCA_937858325.1 uncultured Acetobacteraceae bacterium | reverse complement strand
CAGCCCGTACAGCCCCGCCGACAGCATCGGCACCAGGTCGGCCGGAGAGACGTGCCATTGCCGGACCAGCTCGGGCGCGACGAAGCCGATCGCGGCGATGTCGAACCCGTCGCTCACCAGCGCCAGGGTGGCGACGAGCAGGAACACGACCGCCGGGCGGCCAAAGGCTTGCCCGTCCAGCAGCCCGTCCACGTCATGGACCTCGTGCCGGTCCGTGCCCCCGTCCCCGCCCGGTCCGGGCGCATGGGAGCTTCGCGCGGCGTCCTGCCCGTGGGCCACCGCCGCTACCCTGCCCTGTCCCCGGCTGGCGCCGCGTCCAGCTTGAGCAAGCGGCGCGCGTTGGTGCGGCCGATCTTCAGCCGGTCGGCTTCGCTGATGCAGCAGGCATCGAACCAGGCCGCGGCGCCGTCGATGCCCTCGAACGGCCAGTCGGCGGAGAACAGGATGCGGTCCGCGCCGATCTCCAGGATGGCGTCGATCAGCGTCTGCGTCCGGAAGTTGCCGGAGGTGGTGACGTGGAAGTTCTCGCGGAAGTACTCGCCCAGCATCCGCTTGGCCGGGTAGCCGCGGCCCTTGCCGGTCCAGCCGTTGCGGTTGTCCACCCGCCACATGGAGTACGGCAGGTTCTCGCCCAGGTGGCCCAGGATGACTTGCAGGCCCGGGTGCTTGTCGAACAAGCCGGAGGCCATCAGCCGCAGCGCGTGGACGGCCGTTTCCTGCCCGAACGCCCAGGTGGGACCCAGCAGCCACGGGTGCCCGTCGTAGATGTGCGCGTGCTGCGGCAGCGGGTTGCGGGGGTGGAGGTAGAACGGCACGTCCAGCCGCTCCACCTCCGCCCAGAACGGCCAGTGTTGCGGGAGGTCGTAGTACGTGGCGTTTGCCGGGTCGTCCACCTGGCTGAAGCCGTTGACCAGCGCGCCGCAGAAGCCCAGCTCCTCCACGCAGCGCCGCAGCTCCCGCGCCGCTACGTCCGGGTCCTGCATGGGCAGCGCCGCCAGGCCGCGGAAGCGGTCGGGACGCTTCCGCACCTCCCCCGCCAGGAAGTCGTTGGCCCGGCGCGCGACCTCGCGGGCACGGGTGCGGTCCGCGATGGCCTGCACCGCCGGCGAGTTGAGGGACAGCACCATGGTCTCGACGCCGTGCGCGTCCATCTCCCGCAAGCGGCGCTCCTGCATGTCCAGCAGGCGGGCTTCCAGCTCCGTCCATATCGCGTCGGGCAGGACGCCCGCGCTGTCCTGCACCGTGTCCGGAATCGCGAAGTGCTCCTCCAGCGCCACCTTGCCTTGCATAGTGTCCTCCCCGTCGTGCTTGTTCGTGCAGGCGCCTACGCGGCGACGCCCGGCGCCCCTTGGCGCAGCGACCGCGCGAGCCGGTCCAGAAGGGTCGCCAGCCCGCCCGTGTCCCGGGCTGTTCCGTACACATACCAGTCGGGCCGCACCACGGCCGCGGCGCAGGCATGGGCAGCGAACCAGTCCGCATACGTTCCGTCCAGGTCCTCCAGCGCGCCGGGCGCCGCGGCCTGCGGCGGCGTCACGCGCGCCACCCGGCCGCCGATGGCCTCCCAGGCCTCGCGCTGCGGCGGGCGCCGGGTCGTCGAACAGGCGCGTCCTGCCATCCGACCGGACGCGCCCCTGCGGGAAGAACTCGCCGCAATCGGCCACCAGCCCGGCGGACAGGCCGGGCAGGCGCACCTTGTCCGGCGCTTCCCTGGCCCGGCGCTTGGCCAGGAGCTGCTCGTCCCGCGCCCGCGCCGCCGCCGGGTCGCGGATGGTCTGCACCCGGCCCAGCTCGATCCCTTTTTCCGTGATGAACCTGACGTGAGGCTCGCGCTCCGCCTGGTAGGTGTCGAGCAGGGCGTCGTCGGCCAGCCCGCGCAGCACCAGGTCCAGCTTCCAGGCCAGGTTGTGGGCGTCGCGCAGGCCCGAGCACATGCCCTGCCCCAGGAACGGCGGCATCTCGTGCGCCGCGTCGCCGGCCAGCAACGCCCGGCCCTGCCGCCAGCGCCGGGCGATGCGCGAGCGGAACGTGTAGTTGGCCACCCGGATCAGCTCCGCGTCGTCCGGACCGACGAACCGGCGGACGCGCGCCCACACCCGGTCGGGCCTGGTCGCCTCTTCCCGGGTCTCGCCGGGGTTGAGCATGAAGGAGAAGCGGTGGTTCTCCGGCCCGATCCGCACGATGCTGACGGGCTGCGCGGGGTCGCAGATCTGCCGGAACATCGGCAGGCCCGGCACGGCCCGGCGCATCCGGAAGTCGCACACCAGCCAGTTCTCCTGAAACCCGTAATCGTCCGCCGCCGTGCCGATGGCGCCGCGCACCAGGCCGCTGCCGCCGTCCGCCCCCACGACGAACCGCGCCCGCACGGTTGCCGCGCCGTCCGGCCCCGTGGCGTGGACCGTCACGCCGTCCGCGTCCTGCCGCAGCCCCGACACGGTTGCGCCCTGGCGCACGGCGACCCCGGGCAGCGCCTTGTCGTGCCGGTCCAGCGCGTCCTCCAGCCCCGGCTGGTACATCATGTGCAGCGCCGCCCAGCCCCCGGGGGCGTGGTCGGGATACTCAAGGCGCACCAGCACCTCGCCGGCCGCGTTCACCCATTCGTAGTCGTGCTGCGCCACCGTGCAACCGGCCAGCGCCTCCACCAGGCCGAGCTTCTGGAACAAGCGCATGGTTTCGTCGTCGAAGCACGCGGCGCGGGGCAGGTTATACAGGCCGGCGTGGCGTTCCAGCACCACGACCCGATGGCCGAGCTGTCCCAGCAGCGCCGCCAGCGTCATGCCCGTCGGGCCGTATCCGACAACGGCAACGTCGCAGTCGTGCACCGTGTCCTCCCTGATCCGGCCGGGCTTGGGAACGCCGGCTTGCAGGGCAGAGCGTGGATCAAGCAGGGCCACCCCGCAACTGCATGTGCTGCAAGACAAGGATGCACCGGATCGATCAGCCGCATACCAGCAGCCGGGTTCCGTGGCAGGGTGCGCGCCATGAACCTGCGAACCATCGACGTCAACCTGCTGGTGGTGCTGGACGCGCTGATCGAGGAGCGCAGCGTCAGCCGCGCCAGCCAGCGCCTCGGGCTGAGCCAGTCCGCCACCAGCCACGCGCTCGGGCGCCTGCGCAGGCTTGTCGGCGACGAGCTTTTGGTGCGCAGGGGCGTCGGCATGGAGCCGACGCCGCGCGCGCTGCGCCTCGCCGGGCCGCTCCGGCTCGCGCTGCAGGGCATGGAGGACGCGCTCGCCCCCGAACGGTTCGAGCCTGGGGCGGCGGACACCGCCTTCACGTTGGCGGTGGAAACCTATGAAACCATCGTCGTGCTGCCGCAGCTCGTGGACCTGGTGCGCACGGACGCGCCCGGCGTCTCGCTCACGATCCGCTCCGGGTCAACGGAGGAGATCCTGGCCGGGATCGACGAGGGCCGCATTGACCTGGCCCTGGGGCTGTTCGCCGGGCTGCCGAACCGGTTCATGACCTGCCGGCTGCTGCGCGATACCCACGCCTGCGCCATGCGCGCCGATCACCCGCTCGCAACGGCGCCGCTGAGCCTGGACGCTACCTGGCCGCGCCGCATTTGCTGGTGAGCATGAGCCACGCCGCGACGGACGTGGTGGACGCGGTGCTGGCGCGCCGGGGGCTGCGCCGGCGCATCGCCATGCGGCTGCCCAACGGCCTGGCCGCCACCCTGGCGCTGGCGCGCTCCGACATGGTCGCCACCGTGACGCGCGGCGCGGCGCGGACCATTGCGGGCGCGGCGCACTTGGCGGTGCTGGACCTGCCCTTCGCAGTGCCGCCTGCCGTGTTCCGACTGGC
>CALMAB010000285.1 GCA_937858325.1 uncultured Acetobacteraceae bacterium | reverse complement strand
GTGGCGCCCGCGGACGCGCCAAGCAGAGGAGGCGCGCCGGGCGGGGCGCCGGCGGGCGCCGGCTGGGCGGTAGGCTTCTGGGCCGCAGGCTCCGGCTCCACCTTCTGCAGCTCGGAGCCGTCCGTGCCGGCGCTCGCCCGCGCGTGGTCCGAAGGGTGCGGCTCCTGCTGGGACAGCAAGGAGGGCGGCTGCGTCATGGAGCCGGCCTCGTCGCCCTTGAGTTCCAGCATCGGGCTGCCCTCGCTCACCCGGTCGCCCACCTTGACCAGCAGCCGGGCGATGGTGCCGTGGGCGGGCGAGGGGATGTCCATCGTGGCCTTGTCGGACTCCAGCGTGATGATGGGGTCTTCGGCGTTGACCGAGTCCCCTTCCTTCACGTGGATTTCGATGATCGGGATGTCCTTGAAATCGCCGATGTCGGGTACTTTGACTTCCGTTGCGGCCAACTTGTCCTCCCTGTCGTTTTTGCTTGCCGCGCTCAGGACCGCGCCGGGCTGGGCTTTTCCGGGTTGAGGCCGAACGTCTTGACTGCCTCTGCGGCGACGCCCGGCTTTATCTTGCCGTCCTGGGCCAGCGCCTGCAGCGCCGCCGCCGCGACGTAGCGCCGGTCCACCTCGAAGAAGTCGCGCAGGCGGCGGCGGTAGTCGGACCGCCCGAAGCCGTCCGTGCCCAGCACCTTGTAGCGGCCCGGCACAAAGGCGCGGATGCCGTCCGCGAACGCCTTCATGTAGTCGGTGCTGGCCACCACCGGCCCGCCGCGCCCGGCGAGGCACTGCTCGACGTAGCTTATGCGCGGCGGCTGGTCCGGGTGCAGCAGGTTCCACCGCTCGGCTTCCAGCCCCTCGCGGCGCAGCTCCGTGAAGCTCGGGCAGCTCCAGATGTCGGCGGCCACGCCGTATTCCTTCAACAGGTCGGCGGCGGCGATCACCTCGCGCAGGATGGTGCCGCTGCCCAGGAGCTGCACCCGCGGCTGCTCCTTGCCGCCCGCTTCGCCTTCCTTGAGCAGGTACATGCCCTTGACGATGCCCTGCTCCGCCCCTTCGGGCAGGGCCGGGTGCTCGTAGTTCTCGTTCATCAGGGTGATGTAGTAGTAAACGTCCTCCTGCTCGCTGACCATGCGGCGCAGCCCGTCCTGGATGATGACCGCGACCTCGAACGCGAAGGTCGGGTCGTAGGACACGCAGTTCGGGATGGTGGAGGACAGGACGTGGCTGTGGCCGTCCTCGTGCTGCAGGCCTTCCCCGTTCAGCGTGGTCCGCCCGGCCGTCGCCCCCAGCAGGAAGCCGCGCGCCCGCATGTCGCCCGCCGCCCAGGCGAGGTCGCCTGTCCGCTGGAACCCGAACATGGAGTAGTAGATGTAGAACGGGATGGTCGGCACGTCGTTCGAGCTGTAGGACGTGGCCGCCGCGATCCAGGAGGACATGGCGCCTGGCTCGTTCAGCCCTTCCTGGAGGATCTGGCCCTTCTGGTCCTCCTTGTAGAACATGAGCTGGTTGGCGTCTTCCGGCTGGTAAAGCTGGCCGACCTGGCTGTAGATGCCGAACTGCCGGAACATGCCCTCCATGCCGAAGGTGCGGCTTTCGTCGGGCACGATGGGCACGACGTACTTGCCCACGCTCTTGTCGCGCATCAGCGTGTTGAGGATTCGGACGAACGCCATGGTGGTGGAGATCGCGCGGCCCTCGCCGCTGGCCTTGAGCTGCGCGTCGAACGCGGACAGCGGCGGCACCTGCAGCTGCACGCCCGTCTTGGCCCGGCGCGCCGGCACAAAGCTGCCCAGCGCCGCCCGGCGCTCGCGCAGGTAGGCTTCCTCCGGGCCGCCCTCCGGCAGGCGCAGGAAGGGCACGTCGTGGATCTGCTCGTCCGTGAGCGGCAGGCCGAAGCGGTCGCGGAACTCGCGCAGATGGGCCTCGCCCATCTTCTTCTGCTGGTGCGTGATGTTCTGGCCCTCGCCGGCCTCGCCCATGCCATAGCCCTTGACCGTCTTGGCGAGAATCACCGTGGGCTGCCCCCCGTGCTTCGCCGCCGCGGCGTAGGCGGCATACACCTTCTGCGGATCGTGGCCGCCGCGGGCCAGCGCCCAGATCTCGTCGTCGCTCATGTCCGCGACCAGGGCGCGGGTTTCCGGATACTTGCCGAAGAAGTGCTCGCGCACATAGGCGCCGTTCTTGCTCTTCAGCGCCTGGTAGTCGCCGTCAACCGTTTCCTCCATGCGCTGCAGCAGCATCCCGCTGGTGTCGCGGGCCAGCAGCTGGTCCCAGCCCGATCCCCAGATCACCTTGATCACGTTCCAGCCCGCGCCGCGGAACTCGGCTTCCAGCTCCTGGATGATCTTGCCGTTGCCGCGCACCGGGCCGTCCAGGCGCTGCAGGTTGCAGTTGATGACGAAGACCAGGTTGTCGAGGTGCTCGCGCCCGGCCATGCCGATGGCGCCCAGGCTTTCCGGCTCGTCCGTTTCCCCGTCGCCGAGGAAGGCCCAGACCTTGCGCCCTTCCGTTTGCGCAAGGCCGCGGTGCCCCAAGTACTTCAGGAACCGCGCCTGGTAGATGGCCATGATCGGGCCGAGGCCCATGGACACGGTCGGGAACTGCCAGAAGTCCGGCATCAGCCAGGGATGCGGGTAGGAGGACAGCCCCTTGCCGTCCACCTCCTGGCGGAAGCCGAGGAGCTGCGCCTCGGTCAGCCGCCCTTCCAGGAAGGCGCGCGCGTAGAAGCCGGGCGAGGAATGGCCCTGCATGTAAACCAGGTCGCCGCCGTGCTTGTCCGTCGCGCCATGCCAGAAGTGCATGAAGCCCACGTCGTAAAGCGTCGCCGCCGACTGAAAGCTCGCGATGTGGCCGCCGAGCTCGCTGCTTTCCTTGTTGGCGCGCAGCACCGTCGCCAGCGCGTTCCAGCGGACCAGCGAGCGGATGCGGTGCTCGATCCCGCGGTCGCCGGGGTGGCGCGCTTCCTGCGCCGGCGGGATGGTGTTGAGGTAGGGCGTGTTCGCGGTGTAGGGCACCAGCGCGCCCTTGCGCCGCGCCTCGTCCGCCAGCGCCTCAAGCAGGAACTCGGCGCGCTCCGGCCCCTCGAACGCCAGCACCGAGTCAAGCGCCTGGCGCCACTCCCGCGTTTCCGCCGGGTCGTTGTCGCGCATCACGTCCATCACGAAACCTCCCAAACCGTGCCGCCTTGGGGCGGGACGGGTTTATTGATGTAAGCCTAGTGCCTCACGGATGCTGCCGGCAGGGCAGCGCGCTGGCAATGGCCGATCCGCTGGCGGCCCGGCACAAAAACGCTGCTGCTGCCGTCCGTGACCGCCTTCATGCCGTTGTTGGCCGCGACCGGCCCGCCGCTCCGCCCCGCAAGCGTTGCCGGGCGTGGTTCATACGCCGCGTCCTCCGAGGGCAGCAGGTTCCGAGGCTGCGCGTCCAGTCCTCAGGCCTGAGCCTGACGACGCCCGGGCCGCCTCAGATACCGGCGGCCGTCCCCCGCGTCCATAGCAGGCCGGACGCGACCGCCATCGTGCGCGGTGCGTCGCCGCCACGGCGTGGCCACGACCGCATGGCGAGCCGTATGTGCCCGTGACCTCTCGGGCTGACACGGAAGCGGGCCGTACCGGGCGCGCGTGGTTGCGGTGTGCGTTGGGTAGACCCTCCCTGCGGTGGCCGTAGCTCGGCGTCCCGCTGATCGTTGCCTATGAGCGCCGGGCGAAGCCGGCCCAGCGCCAGCCGGCTCTATCTCCGCCCGCCCGATCTCGTCCTATCGCTTTTTGCGACCGTGCCGCCGTCCCGGGTTATAGCAGGCGCCGCGCCACCCCCGGCAAGCTCCGCCACATGGGCGCGCAAGAACTCAACAAACACAAGGGCCACCGGCAACAGCGCGCCCCGTGACACGGCAGGATCAAACCAGCCGGCCGGTGAGATGCCGGTGAGATAGGGTCGCGGGTGCAGGCTTGCCGGCACTTGCAATGCACTGCATCAGCCCCTCATGGTCGGGTCTGCAAGCGTTACGTTAGTGTCAGATCAATATTTCTAGGCATGGTTGTCGTTGACGACGAACAACGCCTGTAGATGTTGGCCGCGCGCTGCCGTCGCGGTGTTCGGCGTATCGGCCCCGGCACTTTGGGGGCTGAACTCCTATGGAGAGTTGTTGAATGGACCGTGCATCACGTACCCTGGCCGGCTTGGCCTTCGGATTGGCGTCTGCCGCCATCGCGGCGGCCCGCGCGGACGAGGTGGCCAGCCACGCCATCCATGCCGCCCTCGCGCCCGTCCGCGCCGCGAACTCGGCGGCGGTGGTGAAGGCCGACAACGCCTTCCTCGCGACGCTGGATGCGGCCCAGCTCGCCGAAACCGATTACCCCTTCACGCTGTCCAACGCCAAGCACTGGTCCAACCTCCCCGGC
>CALMAB010000284.1 GCA_937858325.1 uncultured Acetobacteraceae bacterium | reverse complement strand
CCTCGACAGCCGCCAGCGCATCCGGTCCCGCGGGGGGCAGCACGTTGGCGGGCACCGGCTCCGCCGCCATGGCGGGGGCGTCCGGCGCGGGGGCTGCCACAGTTGCCGTGAAGCGGTCGAAGAACAGGTCGGCCATCTGCTTGCTGGTGGCGTCGATCAGCCGCGCGCCGAGCTGGGCGATCTTGCCGCCGACCTGCGCCTTCACGTCGTACTGCAGCAGCGTGTCGCTGCCGTCGTCGGACAGCCGCACGTTGGCGCCGCCCTTGGCGAACCCGGCGACGCCGCCCTGGCCCTCGCCGCTGATGCGATAGCTGTCGGGCGGGTTGAGGTCGGAAAGCTGCACCTTGCCGTTGAAGCGCGCGCTGATCGGGCCGATCTTGACCGCGGCCGTCGCCTTCAGGTCGGTGTCCGAAGTCTTTTCCAGGCTTTCGCAGCCGGGGATGCAGGCCTTCAGTACGTCAGGGTCGTTCAGCGCGTCCCATACCTTTTGCCGAGGGGCGGGAATGCGCCGCTCGCCTGTCATGTCCATGTCGTCACCTCAATTCAGTGCGCCGGACGTTACTGGCACGGTGCCAGCCGTGCAACCGACCCCACCTGACGCGCCCGCCCGGACCTGGTAAACGGGATTCCACCTCAAGCGTTCCGGAGCCGCCCCATGTCCTATCTGGTCGCCGCCGATATCCCCGCTGAGCCTGCGGGCGTCCGCTTCCGCGCGCTGCTGAAACGCGGCGGCATCCTGCAGATCCCGGGCGCGCACAACGGCATGGCTGCGTTGCAGGCCCGCGCGGCCGGGTTCGAGGCGGCTTACCTGTCCGGCGCGGCCATGACCGCCAGCATGGGGCTGCCGGACCTCGGCATGATCACCGTCGATGAGGTGTGCTTCTTCGTGCGGCAGGTCGCCCGCGCCAGCGCGCTGCCGGTGCTGGTGGACGGCGACACCGGCTACGGCGAGGCGCTGAACGTCATGAGCATGGTCCGCTCCTTCGAGGACGCGGGCGCAGCCGCCGTGCACATCGAGGACCAGCTGCTGCCCAAGAAGTGCGGGCACCTGAACGACAAGAAGCTGGCGGACGCGCACGACATGGCGGCCAAGGTGGCGGCGGCCCGCAAGGCGCGGCGGCACCTCTACATCCTGGCCCGCACCGACGCCGCCGCGAGCGAGGGCATGGACGGCGCCGTGGCCCGCGCCAAGCTGTACATGGAGGCCGGCGCCGACGCGATCTTCCCGGAGGCGCTGCACTCCGCCGAGATGTTCCGCGAGTTCGCGCAGCGGATGGACGATGGTAAAGGCGGGGGCGTGCCGTTGCTCGCCAACATGACGGAGTTCGGCCGCACCCCGTTCTTCACCGCTGCCGAGTTCGAGAGCATGGGCTACGCCATGGTGATCTGGCCCGTCAGCTCCCTGCGCGTGTCGGCCAAGGCGTCGGAAGCCCTGTATGCCGCGATCCGGCGGGACGGCGGCACGCACAACATGATCGACGCCATGCAGACCCGGGCCGAGCTGTACGCCACCATCGACTACGCCGGCTACGAGGCGCTGGACCAGAGCATCGTCAGCACCGTCGTGCCGCGCGGTATGCCGCAGCGGGATTGAGCGTGCTGCACGACCCGCTGCGCCGCATCCCGTCCCCGCTGCTGCGCCCGATCTACGTGGGCAGCGAGATCTACCGCCGCTCGACCTACGGCCCGCTGCACCCGCTGGCGATCCCGCGGGTGACGACCTGCACCGACCTGTGCCGGGCGATGGGCTGGCTGCCGGAGGAGCAGTTCGTCACGGCGCCGATGGCCGACCTTTCCGCCGTGACGCGGTTCCACGACCCCGACTACGTCGCCGCCCTGGCGCGGGCGGAGGCGGCGCAGGCGGTGTCCGATGAGGACCGCGCCCGTTACCGCATCGGCGCGGAGGGCAACCCGGTGTATGCGGAAATCTACCGCCGCCCCATGACCTCGGCCGGCGGCGTGATGCTGTCCGCGGCGCTCACCGCGGCGGGTGGTACCGTGCACTGCCCCGGCGGCGGCACGCACCACGGGCGCCCTGACCGCGCCAGCGGCTTCTGCTATCTGAACGACCCGGTGCTGGGCATCCTCGTCTGGCTCGACCAGGGGGTGGAGCGGATCGCCTACCTCGACATCGACGCGCACCACGGGGACGGGGTGCAGGACGCGTTTCACGACGACCCCCGCGTGCTGACGATCAGCGTTCACGAGGCTGGGCGTTGGCCGTTCACCGGCCTCGTGTCTGACCGCGCCGGGGGGGCCGCGCGTAACCTGCCGGTGCCCCAAGGGTTCAACGACAGCGAGATGGCCTGGCTGCTCGACCACGCGATCCTGCCGCTGGTCGCGGCGCACCGGCCGCAGGCGATCTTCCTGCAATGCGGCGCTGACGCGCTGGAGGAGGACCCGCTGGCCCGGCTGTCGCTGTCCAACAACGCGCATTGGTCCGTGGTGGCGGCGATCCGCGACCTGGCACCGCGGCTGATCGTCACCGGCGGCGGCGGCTACAACCCGTATACGGTTGGGCGCTGCTGGGCCGGGGTGTGGGCGACGCTGAACGGCATCCCCATCCCGGACCGCACCACGCCGGAGGCGGAGGCCGTGCTGCGCGCGCTGACCTACAACCGGGCGGCCGGGCGCAACCCGCCGGCCCATTGGTTCACCACGATCCGCGACGCGCCGCGGGACGGCCCGGTGCGCGACGCCGTGAAACGCTTGGCCGAGCAGACGCTTTCGGAGCACCCCGCATGAACCGCCGCTTCCTGTTCGCCCTTTTGATGGTGACGCCCCTGATGGCCGTATCCCCGGACACCGACGCCCAAACCACGGCCCAGCCGGAACTGCCCAAGGAGCCGCTCTCGATCACCACGCGCGACGGCAAGCGCCATGAGTTCCAGGTCGAGATGGCGGTGACGCCGGAGCAGCAGACGGTGGGCCTGATGTTCCGCCCCAGCGTGCCCGCGGATGGCGGGATGCTGTTCGATTGGGGGGCGCCGCGGGACAGCGGCATGTGGATGCGCAACACGATCAGCCCGCTCGACATGCTGTTCATCAACGCCGACGGCACGATCCGCCGGGTGGCGGAGGACACCGTGCCCGGCAGCCTCGCCACCGTCGAGAGCCGCGGCCCGGTCCGCGCGACGCTGGAGCTTGCGGCCGGCACGGCGAAGCGGCTGGACATCCGGGTGGGCGACAAGGTGCAGCAGCGCATCTTCGGCAACGCCTCGTGAAGCTGGTCTTGCGTTGCGCAGGGCTGGAACCTACGTTGCCGCCGGGTCCGGGGCGTGGCGCAGCCTGGTAGCGCGCTTGTTTTGGGTACAAGAGGCCCCCGGTTCGAGTCCGGGCGCCCCGACCAGCTCATTCGAGGGATCAACCATGCGTGCCCGCATCTTCCAGCGCCCGAAGACCGCCACCCAGTCCGGCCATGCCGGCGCCGGCAACTGGGTGCTGGAATACCAGCCGACGGAGCGCGAGAAGAACGACCCGCTGATGGGCTGGTGGGGCAGCAGCGACACGCTGGGCCAGGTGCGGCTGCGCTTCGACACGGCGGAAGCCGCGGTGGCGTTCGCCGAGCAGAAGGGCGTCGCCTATGACCTGGAGGTGCCGCCCGCGAGCCGGCCGATCAAGCCGAAGGCCTATGCCGATAATTTCCGCTATGGCCGGGCTGAAAACTGGACGCATTAGCTGTATGCAGGGGGGCAACGCGCCCTTAGCTCAGTTGGATAGAGCGGCGGCCTTCTAATCCGCATGTCGGGGGTTCGAATCCCTCAGGGCGCGCCACGTTCTGGCCCGTACAT
>CALMAB010000283.1:8948-15128 GCA_937858325.1 uncultured Acetobacteraceae bacterium | reverse complement strand
CCCGGCCCTGGAGGGAGAACAAGGCGCCGGGCGCGAGGTGCTGGAACATGGCGGGCAGGCTCCGGACGGTCAGACGAGCCGGTTGGCGACGGTTTGGCCGGCGCGGACGCGGGTGATGCTGTCGAGCAGCAGGGCGCCCATCCGCAGGCGCGTCTCGATGGTCGAGCTGCCCTGGTGGGGCTGCAGGAACACGTTGGGCAGGCCGAGGTAGCCCTCGTGGATGGCCGGCTCGCCGTTGAACACGTCAAGCCCCGCCGCCATCACCCGGCCGCTGTGGAGCGCTGCGACCAGCGCCTCGTCGTCCACCAGGTCGCCGCGCGACACGTTGGCGACCACCGCGCCGTTCGGCAGCCTCTCGATGGAGCGGGCGTTCAGCAGCCTGCGCGTGTCCGGCGTCGCCGGCGCTGCGAGCATCAGGAAGTCGCTGAGCGGCAGCAGGTCGTCGAGCCGCGCGTGGAAGGTGGCCCCGTCCTCCAGTTCGGCGGCGAGGCGGGTGCGGTTGTGGTAGTGTACCTCCATCCCGAAGCCGTGCCGGGCGCGGCGGGCGACGGCCCGGCCGATCCGCCCCATGCCGACGATGCCGAGCCGCCCTCCCGACACGTCCCGCCCGATCACCTGCGTCGGCGACCAGCCCGTCCAGGTGCGGCCGTAGATCAGGTGCATCGCCTCGTAGGCGCGCCGGGCCGCGCCGAGCAGGAGCAGCACGCCCAGGTCCGCGACCGCGTCGCTGAGCACGTCGGGCGTGGACAGCACGGCGATGCCGCGCCGGCCCGCTGCCGCAAGGTCGATGTGGTCGTGGCCCACGGAAAAGGTCGCGACCACCCGCACCGTGCCGGGCAGCGCCTCGATCAGCCCGGCATCGATCCGGTCCATCGCCATCACGACCAGCGTGTCCGCCGCGTGCTCGCGAGCCTGGCGCAGGATCTCGCCGCGGCTCCAGGTCCGTTCGTCCGGGTTGACCAGGCACGCGCAGGAGCTGTGGAACAGCTCCATCACCGGACCGGGCAGCTTGCGGGTGACGACGATGCGGCATTGCTTGCCGGCGTTCATGTCAGCTCCCTTCCCGCCGCACCGGTTCGTTGCCGGCTTGCCCGGGCATCACAAAGCCAGGGGCAGGACTTGTCAACCCATGTTACAGGCCGCTCAGTCGTGGGGCCGGGTCTGCTCGACCGATGGCCGCGTCCGCATCCGCTGCTGCAAGCGTTCGAGCCGCGGCACCGGCGGCATCCAGCCGGCCTGCGGGAAGCGGAACTGCACGTAGTCGAGCGCCACGGCGGCGGCGATGGCGGCGAGGGGTGGCGTCCCGTCGCCGGGTTCGGGAGGGTCGGCGTCGAGCCGCTTCAGGCCCTCGGCCATGCTCCGTTGCCGCCGCAGGCCGACGGGCGACCCGTCGAAGGAAACGCCCGCGGTCTTGCGGCCGATCAGCGTGTGGACCGCGGCGTCGATCACCCCCATGGCGGTGCCCGCCCGCGCCACGCCGCCCGCCGCGTCGCCGCCAAGAAGCGTCGGCTCGGGCCTGACCGCCTCAAGCCAGAGGACGATCAGCAGGCTTTCGGCGAGCGCCTGCCCGTCGTCGGTAACCAGGGTCGGGACGCGGGCCGCGGGGTTGGCCGCCAGCAGGTCCGGGTCGTCGCCCCAGGGATCGACGATCCGCGTCTCGATGTCGCGGAACCCTTTTTCCCACAACGCGATGCGCGCGATGCGGGCATAGGGCGACGTCGTGTTGATGAAGAGCTTCACGAGGTTGTTCCCCTGCTGGTTGTTGCCGGCACCTTCGGACCCGCGGCCCAGCCAGGAAACGGGCTTTGATCGGACCGTGCCCCAAGGCGGACCGTCGAGGTGGTGCCGGAACTCTGGCGGGACCAAATCGCCCTGTCCAATGCATATTTCCGCGGCGACCGACTGGCGGCAGGCATGGATCATAGCAGCCGCCGTGTGCTTCCGTTGCTTCAACGTCGTTGCAAGGAGCGCGGCGACGCGGAAACGACGGACGCAAACGGCCGCTGGTCTCGGCACCCCAAGAAGCCGGCGCCATCGGGCCGCAGTCGGTGCGCCCGTTGTCCTTGCTCCAGCGCGCCTATCGTTCGACGATGAGGTCCCTGATCCGGCTGGCCAGCGCTTACATCGCGAACGGCTTGGTCATGACGTGCATTCCCGGCTCAAGCTGCTCGTGGCCCAGCACGGCGTTCTCGGCATAGCCCGTGATGAACAGCACCCGCAGCCCCGGCCCCGCCGTCCGCTGCCTCGATGGCGATGTAGCCCAGGTCGGCCAGCACTTCTGCCACCAGCATCCGCAGCGGCGGCTCGTCGTCCACCACCAGCACGGTCTCGCCGCGGCCGGCCCGCGGGGCGCTGGTCCGTTCGGCCGTGCCCTCAGGCGCCTCCGCCTTGCCGGCATGGCGGGGCAGGTAAAGGCAAACGGCCGTGCCCTGCCCGACCTCCGAGCAGATGCGGACCTGGCCGCCCGACTGCCGGGCGAAGCCGTACACCATGGACAGGCCCAAGCCGGTGCCGAGGCCGATGGGCTTGGTGGTGAAGAACGGGTCAAAGGCGCGGGCGACCACCTCGGGCGCCATGCCGGTGCCGTTGTCCGACACGCGCAAAGACACGTACTGGCCCGGCAGCACGTCCCGCTCGCGCGCCGCGCGCTCGTCCAGCCAGCGGTTGGCCGTCTCGACCGTGATCCTGCCGCCGCCGGGCATCGCGTCCCGCGCGTTGATGCACAGGTTCAGCAACGCGTTTTCCAGCTGCCCCGGGTCCACCAGCGTGGTCCACAGGTCCACGCCCGCGACCGGCTGCACCGCCACCTCCGGCCCGGTCGTGCGCTCGATCAGCTCCAGCATCCCCGCCACGAGCCGGTTCACGTCCGTAGGCCGGGGGGCCAGCGTTTGCCGGCGCGAAAAGGCGAGCAAGCGGTGCGTCAGCGCCGCCGCCCGCTTGGACGCGCCCTGGGCCACGACGAGGTAGCGGTCCAGGTCGTTGGTCCGGCCCTGCGCCACGCGGATCTGCAACAGCTCCAGGCTGCCGCCGATGCTGGCCAGGAGGTTGTTGAAGTCGTGCGCGAGGCCGCCCGTGAGCTGGCCCACGGCCTCCATCTTCTGCGCTTGCCGCAGCTGTTCCTCGGCCCGCGCGAGGGCCTGTGCCTGCTCACGCTCTGCCGTGGTGTGCCGGCCGTTCGCGTAGACCTTCCCGTCCTCGAACGCCCCGGTCCAAGCGAAGCAACGATGCGTGCCGTCCTGGTGGCGCAGCCGGAACTCGTAGGAGCGGGTGAGGGGCGCTTGCAGGATGCCGGCGAACACGGCCCGGGTCGCATGGAGGTCCTCGGGATGGGTGAACGCGCTGAAGTGCCGGCCCACCAGCTCGTGCTCCGGCCAGCCGAGCAGGTTTGTCCAGGTGCCGTTGACGGCGTTCAGCGTCCCGTTCGCATCGACCACGACGAGCAGGTCCTGCGACAGCCGCCAAGTGCGGTCCCGCTCGCGCGTCCGCTCCGCAACCTTTCGGTCCTGCTGCGCGAGCAGCCGGCGCAGCTCCAGCTGCGCCATGACCTGACGCGCCAGCGCCTCCAGGCTGGTCCGTTGCAGCTCGGTCAAGCCCTCGGGGCGCGGGGTGGTGTCGATGACGCAGAGCGTCCCGATGGGAGTGCCTTCGGGAGAACGGAGCAGGGCGCCTGCATAGAACCGGATGAAGGGCGCCTGGGTGACGAGGGCGTTGCCCTTCGTGCGCTCGTCCAGCGCGAGGTCCGGGACCACGAAGGTTTCGGCCTGCTCCAGAGCCAAGGCGCAAACCGATTGGCTCAAGGGGGTTCGGCAAGCGGGAAAGCCGATCCGGGCCTTGAACCACTGCCGGTCGCTCGTGACGAAGCTCACCAGGGCCACGGGGGTCCCGCAGGCCCGGGACGCCAGCAGGACGATGTCGTCGAACCCCTGTTCCGCTGGCGTGTCCAGGACGTCGTACTGGCCCAGCGCCGCTTGGCTGGCCTCGCCCGCCGTTCGGGGCCGCCTGCCGATGGGAGCGGCGCCCGGCGGCATCATGGACGCGCACCCGTTCGGGGGTCACAAGGCTTGGCTGGCTTCGATCTGGCCTGGTCGCGTTGCATCAGCAAGCGCAGGGCCGCACGGGCCATCTCCTTGCGGGAGCGTGCCCGCCCGATGACACTTGACGGTCGGTGCATCCTGCCAGCGGGCCGGTCAGGGCGATGTGACGGGAGTGCTTGGCGACCATGCCGGGAACGTAGCACGCAACGCCGTGGCTGTCGCCTTGGGAACACCCGCCCTGGTTGCGCTGGGCGTCGTAACCGTCTGGATTTGTTTGGCAGGCGCCGCTCCTTTGGTGCCGAGGGCGCCCTGTGCTCGCAGTGCTCGTTGCTTCCTGTTTCCAGTATTGGGACCGGGCTGGCGCCCGAGGCTCGTTGGCCGCCGGAACGCCGAGCAGCGCGATGGGCGTGGCCTGCCGGCGATCATGCCGCCTCGCTCCCAGCCGCCGTGCGGGCGGCGTGGCGCCCGGCGATGTAGCCAAAGGTCATGGCGGGACCGAGGTTGATGCCGCCCGCCGGGTAGTGCCCGCCCATGACGCTCGCCATGTCGGTGCCGGCGGCATACAGGCCGGGGACCGGCGCGCCGTCCGCGCCCAGCACCCGGGCGTCGGCATCCGTCCGCAGCCCGGCAAAGGTGCCGAAGCTGCCGGGCACCACCTTGACGGCGTAGAACGGCCCGCGCCCAAGGGGCGCGACGCAGGGGTTGGGCTGCTGCCGGGCATCACCCCCCGCACGGTTGTAGGGGGCGCTTCCGGGTCCTCGGTGATGCCGGCGCGCTGCGCCACCGGGTTCAGCGGCGCCCACATCCAGCCGCCGGACCAGGCGGTGGTGCCGCCCAGCACCGGCTCCTTTTCCGCCACGATCACCTTGAGGCCGTTGAACGCCGCCGTCACCGCGGCGGACAGCCCACCCGCGCCGGAGCCGATGACCAGCAGGTCGCACGACAGGGCCTGCGTCATCGGGTCAGGACGCCAGCAGGCGTTCGGCGGCCCGGCGGACGCGCAGCGCGACCGCTTCCTCGCCCGCCGCCGCCACCATCGCCGTCATCGGTACCTCCAATGCCACCGGAATGCCCGGCGGCAGGTGTCGAAGGATGCCCTTGATGTCGATCCCGCCCTCGCCCGGCGGCAGCCGTTCGACCCGCCCGGCATGGAACAGCTGCTCCCGCGTCCAGGAGGTGCCCGCCGGGGCGTCGCACACGTGGACAAAGGGGAAGCGGGAGGCCGGGACGCCGCGGAACTGCCCGGCGGTGCTGTCCGAACGGGTGTAGTGCAGCGTGTCCACCAGGATGCCGCACTCCGCCCGTCCGGCCGCCTCCACCACGGCGGCAGCGGCCCCGAGGCTGGGCACCTCGGTCCATGGAAAGAACTCCAGCACCGCCCGCATCCCATGCCGGCCGCACAGGTCACTGATAGTGCCGAGCCGGTCGGCGAGGCGCCGGAGGTCCGGGTCGTAGGGGGCGGTGATGACGAACTTGGCGCCAAGCTCCGCACCCGCCGCGACGAACGGCTCCAGGGCGGCCACGTCGATCTCAGGGGTGATCTTCACGAACTCGACGTCGAGAACCCCCACCCCGGTGTCCGCCATCGCCGCCTTGGTTTCGCGCATCAGCGCGGGGTCGGACATCAGCGGATAGGCGGGGCCGTCGGCCGTGGCCGCGATCAGCCTCAGGCCGACCGTGCGGTAGCCGGTGCGCGACGCGACGCGGACCAGCTCCGGCGGCGGCAGGCCGATTGCGGTGAGGTGGGCAAGGGAAAAGTCCGGCATAGGTTGCGCTCTGCTCCAATGACGGTTGCCTCATGTCCAGGCGTGCACGAACCGCCCGAGGATCCCGCGTTGGCCCATGACCATCTCCGGCCCGGCCTGCACGCGGCAGCCGCGGGCCTGGGCCGCGGACAGGAACGGTGTCGCCGGCGGCTTGGTCGGAAGGGAAAGGGACCGGATCAGCGGAAGCCGAACCCAAGGCCGATGGACACGCCGGGGGCCTGGTAAATGGGCGGCGGCGGAGGTGGCGCGTAGTAGGCCGGAGGCGGCGCGTCGTAGCCGTAAGGGGCATAGGAATAGGCGGGCGCCGGGGCCGAGTAGATCACAGGAGGCGGCGCATAAAACCTCTGCTGCTGCCGTTCGCGCCATTCGTGCTCGCGCCA
>CALMAB010000283.1:0-8848 GCA_937858325.1 uncultured Acetobacteraceae bacterium | reverse complement strand
GAGGCGGCGCATAAAACCTCTGCTGCTGCCGTTCGCGCCATTCGTGCTCGCGCCACTCGTGCTCGCGCCAGCGCCGCTCTTGGTGCTCGCGCCATTCGTGGCGTCGCCAGCCGTCGTCGTCCCACTGCGCACGCGCGGGCGAACAAGCGGCGGCGGCTCCCAAGGCGCCGACCGATGCGAGAAGAACCGGAAGTAAACGCATGAATGCCTCCTGGCCAACGGGCTGCCAACCGCCCACTGCCGGTGCGGAGCCTACATTCGGATTGCGGCCGGATGTTGGCCTTCACAGGCCGGGACCGTGGCGACCAGCCTGTTTATCAGGTTCTATGGACTAATTCATTCCGAGATCATAAAGTCGTTAAAGGGAAACTAACAGCGGAGTGACAATGGCCATGCTGGGAGACGCTTGATGGACGGTTGGAACGGCAACGAGGACGAGGTGCGGGTCCGGGCTTATCACCTTTGGGAAGCCGAGGGGCGTCCTGAAGGCCGCGAAGGCGAGTTCTGGGCGCGCGCCCTCCAGTTCGAGCAGCAGGAAGGTGCTCCTGGTCAAGCATCCGGCCCGCCAAAGGCGAAGCGCGCACCGACCGCGAAGTCCTCTTCTGCGAAGTCGGCCAAGACGTCGAGTGCGTTGCGGCCGCCGGAAAGCAGGGAAGCGCCGAAACGGCGCTCACGCGCCATCGCTGCAAAGGGTGCTGCAGACCCCGCGGCCATGCACATGCAGCCGGCCTCGGCTGATCGCTCCTGACAGCACCCAACCTTGGCAAGCTGGCCTAAACAGAAACCGCTTCCCCGGTCGCGGGAGTGATGGTGCAGACAAACCCGAGTTGGGCGATCTGACGGGCCAAGCGCCGAGCGTGGCTTTCTGGTGGGATGCGTCGAAAATGCTCGGCGCTGGGGTCTTGGCAGGAGGCTGGCTTGCCGCACCGGCCGGGCGCGGCCCTGCGGAACAAACGCGATCAGGATCGAGCGCGGGCCGGACGAGCTGCATCACTGGAAGCCCGCACGAGGAGTACGCCGCGAGGCCGGCGCAGCGGCAACTGTGCGACCCCAAGCGGCCGACGACCATCGTCCCGGGCGGTCCCGGCCGGCCGGGCAAGCTGGACCGGCCGGGCTGCAAGCGCGCCCTTGTCCTTTCCACGCCGTTCCAGAAGAACGACGCCGAGCGTTTCGCCGGCCGCCTCGGGGAGCGCGGCGCCGGGGTCTTCGCGGAGGCGGCCGTGCACATCACGTGGACGCGGCGCCGAAACGCGAGATGGGCGCGGGCATCTCGCTCGACGGCAAGGGCGAGAGTTGTTCCTGCGAGGGCCGCTTGGTCGATCTGCACGGCGGGCCGGCCGAGGGCGCGCGGATCGGTGCGTGGTCGGGCAACGCCGAGGGCTTCCACGACGTCCAGCAGCCGGACATCCAGCCGAAGTGGAACAACCGCGGCCTCTTCATCAGCGGCAAGGACGGCAGGTACGGCTTCGTCGGGATCAAGCCCGTCTCCTACCCGATCCCCGACGACGGGCCGGTGGGACAGATGCTGGGCCTGGGACGCCCGAACTCCGTCCGCATCGCCTGACCTCAGGCGGGGCCGGGATCACTGCGCGTTGAACCGGTCCGTGCAGCATGGCCGCTTGCAGACACATAGGGTACCTGATAGATAGTAACCCTATGTTAATCCGCCAAGCCCGGCAATCATCGGGCGGTGAAGAAGCAGGGAGTCACAGCGATGCCCGATCAGCACGCAGCCGTCCAACCGCCCAGCCCGGCGCCGGGGCCGCAACGCACCGAGTTCTACGGCCGGCTCAAAGGCCAGTCGCTCACACCCTTGTGGGAGGTGCTGAAGGGGTTGGTGCCGCCGGAGCCGCGCCCGACCCCGCTGCCCCACATCTGGCACTACGACACGCTGCGGCCCTACCTGCTGGAGGCCGCCAGCCTGGTCACTGCGGAGGAAGCGGAGCGCCGGGTGCTGGTGCTCGAGAACCCGGCCTTCGCAGGCAAATCGCGGGCGACCGCGACCCTTTACGCGGGCATCCAGATCGTGCTCGACGGAGAGGTCGCGCCGGCCCACCGCCACACCGCCTCCGCGCTGCGGTTCGTGCTGGAAAGCAGCGGCGGGTTCACGGCGGTCGGCGGCGAGCGGACGACCATGCGGGTCGGCGACTTCGTGATCACGCCGTCCTGGGCCTGGCACGACCACGGCAACGCCTCGGGCCAGCCCATCATGTGGATGGACATCCTCGACCTGCCGATGGTCAACTTCTTCGAGGGGGGCTTCTCGGAGCACCACAACGACCAGACGCAAAGCATCGGCCGTCCGGAGGGCGATGCGCTGGCGCGCTACGGCGCAGGCCTTCTTCCGCTGGACGGGACCGGCCCGTTCGGCAAGACCTCGCCGATCTTCAGCTACCCCTTCGACAGGACCCGCGCGGCGCTGGCGACGGTGGCGGCGGCGGGCAGTGCCGACCCGCACTGGGGCACCACGCTGCGCTACAGCAACCCGTCAGATGGCGGCTGGGCCATGCCCACCATCTCGTCCTGGATGACCCATGTCGGCGCAGGCACGTCAACCAAGGCGGTGCGGTCCACCGATGGCATGGTCGTGGCGGTGGCGGAAGGACGCGGCACCGTGCGCGTCGGCGACAAGCGGATGAGCTTTGGGCCGCGCGACGTGTTCGTGCTGCCGAACTGGACGCCTCGGTCGTTCGAGGCCGAAAGCGACTGTTTCCTGTTCTGCTCATCCGATCGTGTCGCGCAGGAGAAGCTGGGCCTGTGGCGCGAGGAGCGTTTGCAGGCGTGAAACCCGCGGACCCCATGGCCCCGGCGGAGGACGCCGAGGACGCGCCAACAATCCTGAACGGCCTGCTCGGCTTCCAGCTCCGTCGCGCCCACACGCTGTTCGCCCTGCACTGGCAGCACGGCTTCCGCGACCAGCCGGTCCGCATCACGCCGGTGCAGGGGGGAATGCTGCTCGTCATCGACAGCAGACCGGGCCTGTCCCAGGTCGAGTTGGCCCGCGTGATGGACGTGGAAGGCCCGACGATGGTGCAGGCGGTTGATCGCTTGGAGGCGAACGGCCTTGTCCAGCGCATCCGTCGCGTCGAGGACCGCCGGGCCTACTCGCTGCAGCTCACGGAGGCGGGCGACGCGGCGCTGGGCGCGGTCAAGGCCTTCGTGCCCCACCGCGAAACGGAGCTGCTGTGCGACCTGAGCGAGGACGAGCGGGAGGTGCTGCTCAGCCTTCTGAAGCGGGTGGTGCGGCGTGCCCACGTCGTGGCGGATGGCATGGTGACCGGGCCGGACGCGGCCGCAGTCCGAACCAAGGCCTCGAAGGGTTCCTTGAAATGAAACTCTGCTTCTTCGACGACCAGCGGCTCGGGGTCGTCATCGACGGAACGGTGCGCGACGTCACGGGCGTGCTGGACAGGCTGCCGGCGTATCGCCCGCCCTTGCCGCGGTTCGACCCGGTCGTCGCCGCGCTGCCGGAACTGCGTGACGCCCTGTTGGAGGCGGCGCGCGCGGCCCCTGGCCGGCCTGTGGCGGATGTCCGGTTCCATTCTCCGGTGGCCAACCCCGGCAAGGTGGTCGCCGCCCCGGTGAACTACCAGGCGCACCTCGACGAGGTCGCGGCTGACCCCGCGACCTTCTCCCGCGCCCACGCGGTCCGCATCCAGGAAAGCGGGCTGTTCCTCAAGGCGACCAGCTCGGTGGTCGGGACGTCCGCCGGCGTGACCCTGCGCTTTCCGGACCGGCGAAGCGACCACGAGATCGAGCTGGTCGCGGTGATCGGCAAGCCTGGCTCCAACATCGCCGAGGCCGACGCGCTTGACCACGTGGCCGGCTACACGCTCGGGCTCGACATGACGCTTCGCGGCAAGGAGGAGCGCAGCTTCCGCAAATCCATCGACAGCTACACGGTGCTGGGTCCCTGGCTGGTCACTGCGGACGAGTTCGGCGACCCGGCCGACGTCGCCCTCTCGGTCCGCGTCAACGGACAGCTGCGCCAGGAAGCGCGCACCAAGGATCTCGTGCTGTCCGTCCGCAGCCTGATCGCCTTCGCCTCCAGCTTCTACACGCTGCACCCCGGCGACATCCTCATGACAGGCACGCCCGAAGGTGTCGGACCGGTCGCTCCCGGCGACGTGCTGACGGCGTTCGTCGAGCGGGTCGGGACGGCGGAGGTGGCGATACGGTCGGCCTGACCGCAGCGGCCAAGCCCGAGACGACGCAGGGAGGGAACAGGATGGAAGCCAAGCAGACGCCGGTTCTGGTGGTCGGGGGCGGCATCGGCGGCTTGGCGGTGGCCCGGGCGCTCGCCTTGAAGGGTCGTGCCGTCCACGTCATCGAGCGCGCGCCGACCTTCGGGGAGCTGGGGGCCGGGCTGCAGCTCGCTCCCAACGCCATGCGCTCCCTCCATCGGCTGGGCGTGCTGGAAGCCGTCAGCCGCGACGCCGTGTTCCCCCGGCAGCTCCTGATGATGGACGCCGTGAGCGGGGAGCGGATCACCGCCGTGCCGGTCGGGACCGCCTTCCGCGAACGCTACGGCTACCCTTATGCGGTGATGCACCGGTCGGACCTGCACGCCCACCTGCTGCAGGCCTGCCGGAACGACCCGTCCATCACGCTGGAGAACGGTCGCACGGTGGTCGAGATCACCGACCGCGGCGACAGGGCACATGCCGTTTGCGCCGACGGATCGGTGTATGACGCCGGGTTGCTGGTCGGTGCCGATGGGCTGCATTCCAAGGTGAGGCACATGCTGGGGGACGACACGCAGCCCGTGTGCCAGCAATACGTGGCGTTCCGCGGCACCGTGCCGACCGAACGCATGACGGAGGCGGCCGGTCTCGACAGCATGGTCGGCTGGGCTGGGCCGGAGATGCACCTGATCCAGTATCCGGTGCGGCGCGGCGACCTGTTCAACCAGGTCGCGGTGTTCCGTTCGCCGGGCTACCGCGCCGACAGCGACGACTGGGGGACGGTGGAGGAGCTGGAAGCCAAGTTCTCGGGCATGCACCCGCTCGTCAGCGCATCGCTGGAAACGATCGGCAAGGATCGCCGCTGGGCGATGTACGACCGGCCGCCGCTGGACAACTGGGTCCGCGGGAGGATCGTGCTCGTGGGGGATGCGGCCCACCCGATGCTGCAATACCTGGCGCAGGGTGCCTGCCAGGCGCTTGAGGACGCGGTTTGCCTGGCCGGGATGCTGGACCGCTCCAGCAGCATGGAGGACGGCCTCGCCCGGTTCCAAGCGGCGCGAAGGGCACACACGGCCCGCGTCCAGCTGACGGCCCGCTTCTTCGGCGAGATCGCGCATGCCGACGGCCTCGCCGCCATGTTCCGCAATGCGGCGTTCCAACGCCGCGACCCCGACGATTGCCGTCATTTCGACTGGCTCTACGGCCACGATCCGCTCGAGCCGAACGCGGCGGACGACCTGGGCTGCGTCAGCTGGCTGAAGCAGTTCGCCGCGAACGCCACCGGGGGCAGCCCCTACCCGGGGTGACGGACGAAGCGCGTGCAACCGTCCTCCCGCCGAACGCCCGCAACGAAGCGTGTCCAAGGAGCCATGTGATGTGCCTGCCTCCCCACGAAGCTGCCGTCGCGCTCCCCGATGCCGGCAAGCCAGACCCAGCGCCCCTGGGACTTGTGGAAGCAGCAAGCCGCCAGGAACCGGCAGTGACCCGGCACCGGCCAGGCGCCTGAGCAAAGAACCGCACGGCACCGCGCGACAGGGTGGAGAACGACGTGGCGGGTCAGCAGGCTGCCCTGGATGTCACGGGCTTGATCGACGAACGGCCCATGTCGCCGCTGCAACGGCGCACCTTGCTGCCTTGCGGCCTGGTGAACCTCCTGGACGGCGCGGACAGCCAGTCCATCGGCATCGCCGGCACGCCAAGGCGGCTCCGGGCGACGCTCGCCACCGTGCTCTGGGCGGCATACCCGTTTGGGGCGAGCATCGGCGGCTTGGTGAACGCCTGCCTGGTCCCGCAGTTCGGCTGGCGTTCCGTGTTCTGCATCGGCGGGGCGCTGCCGCTGGGGACCGTGCTGCTGCTGGTGGCCCTGCTGCCGGAGTCGCTCGGCTTCCTCGCCGTGCACCGGCGCCGGTCCGGCGAGGCCAAAGCCATCATCTGCCACCGCATCCTACCCGGTCGCGGTCCGTTCCACCGGCGTGGGATGGGCCATGGGCATGGGGCGCCTGGGCCAGGTCACGAGTCCGCTGCTCGTGGGCGCGATGCTCGGGATGGACTGGAGCGTGTCCACCATCCTCACCGCCATCTCGGTCGTGCCGCTGCTCGGCGGCGTGTTCTGCCTGGTGCGGACCCCGGTCGTGGCAAGCAGGGCCAGTTCGGCCGCCTCGGGCGAGGGGCTTCCAATAACGGAACGATAGCCGAACGGGCCGTGACGGGCATCCGGCTGTCGATCACATGGCTCGTGCCGGCCCCGCGCACCGGTCGTGCGGCACGGGCGATACAGGAGGAACGAACAATGAGGTGCTTGGTTCTGGCCGGCGGGCTTGCGTTATCCTTTCTGCTGCCCGTTCATGGTCGCGCCCAGGCGCCCGCGGTGCTGCGCATCGGCGTCCTCAACGACATGTCCGGCCCTTACTCCAGCCTGTCCGGCAAGGGTTCGGTGGTCGCGGCGCAGCTGGCGGCCGAGGACTTCGCCAAGGAGGCCGGACGGAGCGCGCCCCGGGTCGAGATCCTGTCCGCCGACCACCAGAACAAGGCCGACATCGGTGCCGGCATCGCCCGTGCCTGGGTGGACCGGGACGGCGTGGCCGCCGTCGTTGACGTGCCCAACTCCGCGGTCGGGTTCGCCGTCAACCAGGTCATGAAGGAAAAGGACCGCACGTTCCTCGCATCCAGCACCGCCAGCTCGGACCTCACCGGGCCGCAATGCGCGCCGACCACGGTGCAGTGGACCTTTGACACCTGGGCGCAGGCCAACGGCACCGTCCGCGCGCTGTCGCGGGAGGGCGCCAGGACCTGGTTCTTCATCGGCAGCGACTACGCGCTCGGGGCTTCGCTCATCAAGGACGCGACGGCGGTGATCAACGCCGTGGGCGGCAAGGTCCTCGGCGACGTGCGTGCGCCGATCGGCACGTCCGACCTGTCGTCCTACCTGGTGCAGGCGCAGGCCTCCCGCGCCGATGTCGTCGCCACGGCGAACGGAGGGGACGACGTGGTCAACACGGTCAAGCAGGCTGCCGAGTTCGGCGTGGTCCCCAAGCAGACGATGGCCGGGCTGCTGGTGTTCCTGACCGATGTGCAAGGGATGGGATTGCAGACCGCGCAAGGCTTGCTGCTCACGGAAGCGTTCTACTGGGACCTCAACGACAAGACCCGGAGCTGGAGCCGGCGCTTCGCCGCGCGGTTCGGCGGCGCGATGCCGACCATGAACCATGCAGGCGTCTATTCCGAAACCCTGGCATTCCTGAAGGCGGCGGCGGCGGAGGGGACGCTGTCGGGCCGCAAGGTCGTGGCGCGGATGCAGGCGGCGCCCATCGACGATGCGCTGTTCGGGCCGACCGTCATCCGTCCGGATGGGCGCGCAGTGCACGCCATGTACCTGTTCCGGGTCAAGGCGCCGTCGGCCTCCAAGGGGCCGTACGACCTGTACGACCTGGTGGCGACCATCCCGGCCAGCGAAGCGTTCCGGCCCCTGGCGGACGGCGGTTGTCCGCTGGTGGCCAAATAGGGCGCGGCAGCGCGACGGCTCCGGCGGGCAAGGCGGGCCGTATTGCGACAGCCTGGGGAAGCGTGGCTAGGCTTCAACCGGTCCAGCCGGCACCAACCGCGGCAGAAGGAGAGCACGGTGAAGCAGGAAACACTGGTCTATGACATCGACGGCCTGACGATGCGGAGCGAGCTGTTCGTCGGCGAAGGCGATGGGAAAAGGCCGGGCGTGCTGGTGTGCATCGGCGCGGACGACCCGCTGATCGCGCCGGACGAGCGCCAGGGCTTCCAGGCCGAGATGCGCGATGCCGGGGTGGACTGGCAGATGCACCTTTACGGAAACACCGTGCACTCGTTCACCAACGAGGGCGCAACCGACCCCGTTCTTGGGCGTAACCCCGGGCTTGGGCTGTTGCGCACGCGTCCACGTCTGACTGCGTGCCGATCTGAGCCGAGCCGGCGCTCTCGCCCGCTCCTGTGCCGAAAACCGCCTGCGTCCCCAAGACCGATCCAAGTCGTTCGGTCCCCAGCGCTTTCCACCCTCACCAGGCCGTGTATCCCGCATCCGCATACACGACGCTGCCCGTCATCAGGCTGGCCGCGTCGGAGGCCAGGAAGTGGACCACCGACGCGATCTCGTGCGGCTGGCCGACCCGGCGCATCGGGGTGTTGGCCAGCCACTGGTCATACAGCCGGGGGTCGGCCATGCCGAACCGCGTCAGCGGCGTCTCGATGTAGGTGGGGGCGACGCAGTTGACCCGCACGCCGCGCACGGCCCACTCGGCGGCAAGCGACCGCGTCAGGTGGTGCACGCCCGCCTTGGACGCATTGTAGGCCGCCTGCTCCTGCGGACGCACGACGATGGACCCCGCCATGGAGCCGATGTTGACGATGGCGCCCCGGCCCTGATCGAGCATGACGCGCCCGAACGCGCGGCAGCACCGGAACACGCCGTTCAGGTTGACGTCCATGTGCCGCAGCCACAGCGCGTCCTCCATGTCCTCGGCCTTGACCTCGGACACGACCACCCCGGCGTTGCAGACGAGGATGTCGATCCGGCCGTGCCGTTCCAGGATGCCGGCGGCGGCGCGGTCAACGGAGCCGGCGTCGGTGACGTCGATCTCCATGCCCTCGGCCGTGCCGCCGGCCGCGGCCACCGTCCACGCCCCGGTGTCGGCCAGGCC
>CALMAB010000282.1 GCA_937858325.1 uncultured Acetobacteraceae bacterium | reverse complement strand
CATGTGCACGGTCTGCGCGCCGTAGCCCGGGAAGATCGCGTCCTCCGTCGCCGTCGCCTGCACGCGGATCTTGAGGCCGCGCAGGTCCTCCACCCGGCGGATCTCCTTCCTGCCGTACAGGTCGCGCAGCCCGAGCGTCGCCAGGCCTAGCACGTGCGCGCCCGTCACCGTCTCGTCGAACAGCGCGTGCATCGCGCCGGCAATCGCGGGGTCGGCGAGGCACTTGGCCAGGTGGTCCTCCGACTTGAACAGATAGTGCAGGCTCATGACGCCGGATTGCGGAGAGAGCGTTGCGGCGTTGGCGGTGCTGGTGATCAGGAAGTCGATGTCGCCGGTGCGGATCTTCTGCAGCGCCTGCGGCTCCTGGCCCAGCTGCGCGCCGGGAAACTGGTCGATAGCCATGGTGCCATGGCTCGCCTTGTTGAGCGAGGCTGCGAAGATGTCCGCCGCGACGCCGAAGCCCGTGGTGCGCGGCTGGTCGTAGCCGAAGCTGAAGTGGCGCGTTTCCGCGGCAGCCGTCCCGTGCGGCACAAGGAGGGGCAGCGCAAGCAGGCCGGCAGCCGCGATGGACAGGACCCAGGACCGCATGGCGTGAACCTCCCGCCGTCGCCCGGTTCTCCGGCGCGTTCGGCATGGATGCAGGGTAAACATCCAGAGTGCCTCGCGTCACGCACTGTTTTGCGTGCTACGCTCGCCCGGAGGGAGACGCCGCATATGACCGAGCCGACTTACCCCCACGCCGGCCTGCTCCGGTTCGCGCAGGCCCTGCTGGAAGCGTCGGGCCTCGCCGCCGAGCGCGCGGAAACCGTGGCCGAGGTGCTGGTGGAGGGCGACCTACTGGGCCACACCACGCACGGCCTGGCGCTGCTGCCGGGCTATCTCAACGCGATGGCCACCGGCGGCATGGAAACCCGCGGCGAATGGGAGGTGGTCAGCGACCGCGGCGCCAGCGTGCTGTGGGACGGGCGGCGGCTGCCGGGGCCGTGGCTGGTGGCGCGGGCCATCGACCTGGGCCTGGAACGTGCCGCCGCGCACGGCACGGCGACAATCGTGATCCGCCGCAGCCACCACATCGCGTGCCTCGCGGCCTACCTGACCCGCGTGACGGAGCGCGGCATGGTCGTGCTGCTGCAAAGCTCCGACCCTTCCGTCGCCAGCGTGGCGCCGTTCGGGGGCACCCGCGCGTTCATCACGCCCAACCCCATGGCCGCCGGGTTCCCGACGCGGGGCGACCCGGTGCTGCTGGACGTGAGCACGAGCACCACCACCAACGGCCTGACCGGCCGGCTAAAGAACGAGGGCGCGGTGCTCCCGCACCCCTGGCTGCTGGACGCCGCCGGGCAGCCGACGCCCGACCCGGCCGCGCTGTTCACCGACCCGCCCGGCACCATCCTGCCGCTCGGCGGCCTGGACAGCGGGCACAAAGGCTACGCGCTGGGCCTCCTGGTGGAGGCATTGACGGCGGCGCTCGGCGGCTTCGGCCGGGCCGACCCGGCGGAGGGCTGGGGCGCCGCCGTGTTCCTGCAGGTCATCGACCCCGCCGCGTTCGGCGGCCTGGACGGATTCTTACGGCAAACGACCTGGCTCGCGGACGCCGCCCGGGCCACGCCGCCGGCGCCGGGCGTCGATGCGGTGCGCCTGCCCGGCGCGCGGGGTTTGGCGCTGCGGCGGCGGCAGCTGGCGGAGGGGGTGACGCTTTATCCATCCATCATGCCCGCGCTCGCCCCGTGGGCCGAGCGGCTTGGGGTGCCGGCGCCGGAGGCAATCGCTTAGCAAGGTGTTCGGGTGGCCCGTGCGGGCATGACGCCTCCAAGACGGTGCTGAGGCGCAAAAGCACGGGGCTGGTTGCCGCCGACGGGACCTGGCCCGCCATCGCCTTGGCACCGGCGTCCATCCAGGGGCGCAATGCGCTTCCCTGCCTTGGCTGCAGCGAGGCAGGCCGCCCCGTCCGCACGGTCCTGCTTCCGCACTTGCAACAAACTCGTCCCGGCCCTATGCGCGCCCGAGCGGAAGAGGGTCGTTGCCATAATGAAAGCAGACATCACGCGGATGGAGACCGTCGGCTGCCTTTGCGGGTCCAGCGGCGCGGCGTCGCGGTCCGTCGCGGCGCATGACGAGGCCAGCGGCGAGAGCTTCACCTACCTGGTCTGCTCTGCCTGTTCGCTGGAGCGCCTGTCGCCGCGGCCGACGCTCGGTCACATCGGTTCCTATTATCCGGCCAACTACGTGCCCCATGTAGGTCACGCCCCAAAAGGCCGGGCTGACCGGCTGAAGCGCTTGGTTTACGAGGTCGTATGGGCGCCGCGGGATGAGGTTCGTCCCGAACTGCGCCCTTGGCGACCCTTGCTGCGGGTCCTGTTCTGGCCAATCCGCCGCCGCAGCGTCCTTGCCTTCGAGCCGCCGGATGTCCGCCGCGTGTTCGAGTTCGGCGCGGCGCGGGCAACCGACCTGCTGGCATTCAAAGCGGCCGGTTGGCAAGCGGATGGATGCGAGCCTTCGGAACAGGCCTGCGCCTTGGCTCTGGCCCAAGGCATCCATCTGCAGAACGCCACTGCTGAAACTGCCGTCCTGGCCAGCGCCGCATATACCTGCATCCTGTTCAACAATGTTTTCGAGCACATCCATGACCCGGTTTCCGTGCTTCGGACGTGTCACCGCGCCTTGCAGCCCGGCGGAGTTCTGATGCTGATCGTGCCGAACCATGGTTCTTGGGCGGGCCGCCTGTTCGGTGCCGCTTGGCCGGGCTACGACGCGCCGCGCCACACTTGGGGATGGACGCCGAAATCACTTCGTCAGCAACTTGCCGCAGCCGGCTTTGCGATCGAATACGTGCACCATCAAGCGACCGGAGCCTGGCTTTGGAGCTCCGTCCTTTCCATGCGGCATTCCCCGGGCCAAGCTGGACACGTGAAGCGGTGGCTTGCCCGAAACGCTGCCTGGGCGGGCATCCCGTTCAGTGTCATGGCCGCCTGGGCGGGCCACGGGGACTTTCTACGGCTGGTCGCCAGGAAAGCTTAAAAGGCCGCCCAGCTTCGGCCGGCCCGCGCGCTGGCGTGGGCTGCGCCGTGATCGCGCCGACCGCCTCGATGTCTGGCCGGCCGTATCGCGTTTGCGGCCGTCCTGTCCGGCGTCGAAGCCTTGCCCAACCCCATGCCGGTCCACGGCATCGCACGATAGGATCACTCGGATAGGTTCTTAGGCTGGGAGGCCGGAGCGTCCTGGCTGGGAGGCGCCAGACGCTGCTCGTCGAGCTGCCCCTTGTTCAATTGGTCCACCTTGTCGTTGCCGGTGGGTCCGCCGGCATCGTTGCTTTTGTCCACGTTCCGGTTGGGCGCGTCGGCGTTGGCGGCCAGGGCAGGCGCCGCGGCGAGCAGGCCGAGAGTGACGACGAGGGCTTTCATCGGGGCATTCCTATATCGGTTCGATAAAATAATGATTGGTTGCCGCCTTCCGGGTCAAGCAGCCTCGTCCACCGCCAACCCCATCGCGGCGCCAAGGCGGCCAAGGCGGCGCTGGATGCCGTCGCCGGCGAACACGCCGCTGCCCTCGGTCAAACGGAGTGCCAAGCGGCCGGGCAGCACGCGCAGGCTGGCGCCGGCCAGCAGCTCCGGCGTGCCGGCGGACAGCGTGTAGGCCAGGCGCAGCGCCGTCCCCAGCACCTCCGCCCGCGCCGCCGCTTCGGAGTCCAACAGGGCGCGGCCGATGGACAGGTAGGGCGCGTCCAGCTCCGCCTCGTAGCGCAGGGCGAGGGTGAGCGCGAGGAAGGCGCGGGCCGGGTGGTCCATCGCGACGCCGGGCTGCCGCAGCACGCGGAAGAACGCCTGCTCCGCCCGGTAGTCCGGGTGGTCGTGGCTGCCGATGTCGGACATCCAGC
>CALMAB010000281.1 GCA_937858325.1 uncultured Acetobacteraceae bacterium | reverse complement strand
GGATATCACATGACCCTGCCGCGCCGCGTCGCAGCCACGCCCTCCGGACCGGGCCTGTGAGCCTCGCCGTCGAAGCCCTGCCCGGCGTCGCCCACCGCCCGCTGCGCGCCGCCGCGCTGCTGGCCGTGCTGGGCGTCGTCTACGGCGACATCGGCACCAGCCCGCTTTACGCGCTCAAGGCCAGCCTGGTCCACTTCAACGACGTCGGCATCACCCGGATCGAGATCCTGGGCGTGCTTTCGCTGATCTTCTGGGCGCTGATCCTGGTCGTGACGGTGAAGTACGTCCTCTTGGTCATGCGCGCCGACAACCATGGGGAAGGCGGCATCCTGGCGCTCATGGCCTTGGCGCAGCGCGGGACGGTCGGCCACGCTATGCGGACGGCGCTGGGCTTGATCGGCGTAGGGGGCGCGTGTCTGTTTTTCGGGGACGGCGTGATCACCCCGGCCATCTCGGTCCTATCGGCCATCGAGGGGCTGGATGTCGTGTCGTCCACCTTCAAAAGCCTAGTCCTGCCGTTGTCGATCGTCGTCATCGTGGCGCTGTTCGCGGTGCAAATCCGCGGCACCGCCAGCATCGGTCGGGCGTTCGGCCCGGTGATGGCGGTCTGGTTTCTTGCCCTGGCGGCCATGGGGCTGTTCCAGATCGCGCGCAACCCCGGCGTGCTCATGGCGGTGTCGCCGGTTTACGCGGTCCAGGTCTGCTTCCACCATGGCTGGCTGGCTTTCGTGACCCTCGGCTCCGTCGTGCTGGCCGTCACCGGGGCAGAGGCGCTGTATGCCGACATGGGGCATTTCGGCGCGCAGCCAATCCGGCTGGCCTGGGTGTTCTTCGTGCTGCCCTGCCTCGTTCTGAACTACTTCGGCCAGGGTGCCCTGGTGATGGCCGACCCGTCCGCGTTGCAGAACCCGTTCTATCTCATGGTGCCTGAAAGCCTGCGCCTGCCGCTCGTCGGCCTCGCCACCGCCGCAACAGTGATCGCGAGCCAGGCGCTGATCTCCGGCGCGTTCTCCGTGGCCCGGCAGTGCATGCAGATGTCGTTCCTCCCGCGCATGGCCGTCCTGCACACCAGCCATTCCGAGGAAGGCCAGATCTTCGTCCCGCAGGTCAACACGGCCCTGCTGGTCGGCGTGCTGATCCTGGTGCTCGCCTTCCGCAGCAGCGACGCCTTGGCGTCGGCCTACGGCATCGCTGTCACCGGCACCTTTCTGTGCACCTGCGTGCTGGCGACGGTGGCGTTCCGCCGGCAGTTCGGCTGGCCGCGCGTCCTCGCCCTCGGCGTGTTCGGCCTCTTCTTCGCGGTGGACCTCGTGTTCTTCGCAGCCAACGCGCTGAAGATCCCGGAGGGCGGCTGGGTGCCGTTGCTGCTCGGCCTCGGGCTGATGGCGATGATGACCTCCTGGAACCGCGGGCGCGAGCTGATGCTGGCGCGCTGGAAGCAGGACAGCCTGCCGCTCGCCTCCTTCCTGGCGCGTCTGCCGCAGTCCCGCACGGTGCGGGTGCCGGGCATGGCGGTGTTCCTGACCGGCAACCCCGACTACGTGCCGGCCGCGCTGCTGCACAACCTCAAGCACAACAAGGTCCTGCACGAGCACGTCCTGTTCGTCACCGTGCAGAACGTGGACATGCCGCAGGCGCCGGCCAACGGGCGGGTCGAGGTGTCGGAGCTGGCGCCCAACGTCCACCGGGTGGTGCTGCGCTACGGCTTCATGGAAAGCCCGAACATTCCCCGGGCGCTTGAGGACCTGACCGCGCACGGCGTGGCCTACAACCCCATGCAGGCCAGCTTCTTCCTGGGCCGCGAGGTCCTGGTGCGCGCCTTGGTGCCGAAGCTGCCGGCCTGGCGCCTGTTCCTGTTCCTGCTCATGGCGCGCAACGCCGTGCCGGCGACGGAGTTCTTCCGCATCCCCAGCGACCGGGTCGTCGAGCTGGGCGTCCGGGTCGCGATCTAAGCCCAACCCGCGGCGCAGCGGCCACACCCCGAGGACCTTCCGGCACGCCGCCGTCCCACCGGGTGCAATCCGGCACGACTTGGTTTATGGTGCGCCTCCTGGACCCATGGGCACCAAGGACGGCCAGGCGCGTTGACCTCCCATGGATGCGTTCAAGGCGAGGTGATGGCGAAGCTGACCATGGTACTGGCCAAGGGGCCTGGGCGTCCCGATGGCGACCTTGACGACCGGCTCATCGTCCGGCTCGTTCTCAACCGGCAAGGCCAGATCGACCCGGCGGCCTACGCGGACGACCCGACCCCATGGCTCGCCATCCGCAGGCGGCCCGGCACGGACGACAAGCATTCCGAGTTGATCCGCTTGGATGAAGGCTGGGCCTTGCAGAGCATGGCCAGCGAGGACGATCCCCTTTGGACCTTTGAAGGCTTCGTGTTCCGCCCGGGCGACCTGGTGCGCCTGGGACGTCCCGACGGGCAGGACCTGCTGTTCCGCATCGTGGCGAGCGCGCCGGACTGAAGGGCGCCGGGTGCGCGTCAGTGTTGCGCCATGGCCTGCAGCACCACGGCAAAGCCGGCTGGCAGCAGGCGCGAACCCAGCAGCAGGAGGATGGCGGCGATGGCGGTCGCCGTGCCGGCCCCGGCAAGCCTCCAACGGGCTGAGTCCCGGTTCGGCTCGCTGATCGGGGTCCGCCACCCCATCGGCGGGTCCCGGTTGGGCGGTTCGCGGCTGGGCGCCCGGTTCTGCGCGGTGCCGCCGCTGCCGCCCTCGAACAGGCCCTTCTCGAACGCGGCGAATTCCAGCGCCGCTTCGACGCCGCCTGGAAACGGCACGGGGTCAAGGTCGATGGATGGCCGCCGCGGCGGCGGCGGCGCCCCCCGGGGCCGCCCCCCGCGGGCCATGGAGCGTCGCGGGGGAGGGAACTGCACGGGCGGACCATCAGCGATGGTGGAGCTGAGGGGAGTCGCCCCCCTGACCTCCTGAATGCCGTTCAGGGAACCGGCTCCTCGCGGGCCGCCTTGTCTGCTGCCCGCCGAAGCGAGTCACTTGCACTTCAATGACATGGTCGGTCATCCCTGGACACACGTGGACACGGTTGGCCGGATGTAGCACGTCGCCGCGCGGACACGGGACGGGCACGGCGATAGCGCAGGTGCTTTCGAGAAAGGTTGTGAAGGCGTTGCCGCCGCCGGCGGCGGGCAGCCGGGTCCACCACGACGCGGAGGTCAAAGGCTCCGGCGCCCGCGTCGCCCATGCCGCGCGCGGACGCGAGCGGCGGATTGCGACCGGATCGCACCCGGACTGGCCGGTGCAGGCTGCGCGAGGGGAGGCCAAGAGGCTCAAGCGCGCCGCGCCCACCGTGGCGGAGGTGGCACAGCGATGCCTTCAAGAACATGTGATCGCCTTGAGGCCGAAAACCAGGTCCGAGTACGAATCCATGCTTCTCGGCTATGTCCTGCCCGAACTCGGCAAATCGCGTCTTGCTGCACTGACCACCGACGACGTTAAACGGCTGCACGACCGCGTCAAGCCGGGCTTGCAGCTTCTTCGCGGTCCACGCCCGGCTCGACGCCCTGGTGCAACAGCCGTCCGGCACCGGGGAGATGGCGGACGCTGCGGGCGAAAGCGCCCTTCGGGCTGCGCCGCCCTCCCGAGGCGACCCGCCTGGCCTGGCTCGCCGCCTATGCCCACCTGCGCGGCCGCGCCGTCACCGACGCGCTTGTCGAACTGCTGATCGAGGTGGTCCACCACAGCGGCGCCCGTGCCGAGAGCCGGGCGGAGAAAGGGTTACTGGACGACCTCAAGCGCGTCACCGGCAAGCAGGGTCTGCTCTACCGCTCGGCCGGTGCCGCCGTCGAAGGCCCGGACGGCAGGGTGCGCGACGTGGCCTACCCCGCTGTCGGCGAGCAGAACCTCGCTACGCAGCGGCACGTCCGCCATGTCGGAAGTGGCCAGCCCAGCCGCAAACGCTTCGCGTTTCGGCGAGATCCAGGGCGTGCTGCGCCGCTCCACCCGCGAAAACACCCAGCACCCGAACCACAAGGCGCTGATGGAGCTCGGCAAGGCCGCCAAGACGGTGTTCCTGGCGAAACCCGGGGGTTTGCGCCGCGCCCGCTACCTGCACGACCGCACGCTCAAGGCCGAGATCAACGACGGGCTGAACGTGGTGGAGCGGTGGAACTCGGCCAACGACTTCATCTTCTTCGCCCGACGCGGCGAGGTGTCCAGCGACCGGCGAAGACCAGGAGGCGAGCATGCTCAGCCTCCATCTGCTCCAGAACTGCATGGTCTACGTCAACACGCTCATGATCCAGAAGGTGCTCGCTCGGCCAGAATGGAAGGGCCGGCTGACGGCGGGCGACCTGCACGCGCTCACCCCGCTGTTCTGGACGCAGGTGAACCCTTACGGGCGCTTCGACCTCGACATGCGCACCCGCATCACAGCCCTCGCCTGACCCGAAATGGCCCGTGGTAACAGAGCCGTTGGTTCAGGACCCTATGGAAAGCTGGGCTTCATGGCCGGACGCAGGCCGAGACCTTGGGAGACGCGGACGAGGTAGCCGTCCGGGTCCTGGACCAGGAACTGCCGCACGCCGGTTTCGCTGGTCCCGACCCGATACCAGACCTCCTCCAGCGCGAGGAACAACGGCCAGCCCGCGGCGTCCAGGCTGGCCAGGATGGGTGCCACCTCGTCCACGGTGATCTGGAGGTTGATCCCCCGCCCGAACGGCCGTTCCAGGGGCGCCGTGACCCAGCGCCGCCCAGGCGCCATGACCTCCTCCAGCATGACCTGCCGCCCGGCGCGGTCGAGAAAGGCGAAGCGGTCCTCCGGACGCTCGTAGGCCACAGCGAAGCCGCAGAGATCGCACCAGAAGCGCAGGCTCGCATCCAGGTCGGACACGAGGAGTTCCGGCACCATCGTGGACCAGGTGAAGCCGGGTGGCGGGTCGGCAACGGGCATCGTTTCCCCCGAGGCTTGCGAGTGCTGGGCCGCTCACGCAGCGTGCGAGGTGGAGGCGAAAGCCTTTGGCTCGTCGCTGTCGAAGCAGCTCAGGTTGTAAGATTGCTGCCATTGGACCAGGACCGCCCCGTCCTCCCCCAGGAGGTCCCAGGTCACGGCGGCCAGCAAACTGCGGCGACCCATGGGAACCACCGAGAGCTGCGACCAGCGGCAGGACCGGCAGCCGTCGCGGCGGTACTTGTCCAGCGCGGCTTGGTAGTAGCGCACGACGTCGTCGCGCGTGGTCAGCGCGACGAGCACGCCATCGCTGCGCAGCGCGACGCCCGGCGTCGCGAAGAGGTCGGCAACCTTGGCGCCGTCAAAGGTGCCGAACGCTTGCACGAAGCGGTCGAAGTAGGCCTTGGCCGCTGCCAGGTCAGACGGGGTGGCGTCGGTCATACCCGGCACCATAGCGGACGCTCTTGGCCAGTGCACATGCCGCTGAACTGACCCGGACGTCCAGGTCAAGGTTGCCGTGAGCCGGCGAGCAGCCCGACCGCAGCCGCGACCAGGGCGGCGTTGCCCGGCGCTACGACACCGTCCGGCAGCAAACAGCCGTCCTCCAGCCCGACCCGGGTCGAGAAGCGGCGCCCGGCCGCAAGCGCCACGAAGCGCCACAGCGTCGCGTCCAGGCCGTGCAGCAGCACGGGCCGGCGCAGCCCGGCGCGCGCCAGCACCGCCTCGATCCCTTCGGCGACAACCAGGGCCTCGGCCTCGCTTTGTTCCTCAATCTCAATCAGGACGCGCAACGCCCGCACCCCCAGGCCCAGGGCGACCAGGCGCTCGGCATCGGCCACGCTCGCAAGCCCGGCCTCGACGCCGATGCCGCGCCGCCACAGCCGTTCCATCACCGCGGGCGCGCCCGGCTCGGACAGGTTCACCGAGGCGTGGTCTGGCAACTCGCGCCAGCCCTCGATGCAGGCGAGCATGCGGTCCGCGTCGGCCTCGATCCAGGCGCCCGTGGACACGCCGACCAGCGTGCCGGGGCAAGCACGGCGCACCGCCCGCACCGCCCGCACCGTCGCACCCCCGGCCGCGGGCGTCAGGCTCTCGCGCCCGTCCGGCCCGCGCGGGTGCAA
>CALMAB010000280.1 GCA_937858325.1 uncultured Acetobacteraceae bacterium | reverse complement strand
CCTCCACGGCCGCCACCGCTTCGGCCCGCGGCTCGGCCACGCCCGAGAGGACGCTGCCGGGCAGGCGCCAGCGGCGCACGCGCGCCTCGTCGTCCCAGCACTCCAATTGCGGGAACAGGTCGGCCAGCACGTCACGCTGCCGCTCCGCCGTGCGCCGGCCCACACCCAGCTCCCGCGCGATCTCATCCAGGGTGAGGCCGGCGCGGGTGCCGGCCAGCATGAAGGCCACGCGCAACAGCCGCTGCGAAGGTCCATAGCGCATGCGGCTAGGCCGGCGAGGACTTGCGCGTGCGCGAATGGCGGCCACACCGGGCGGCAGCCCTGACCGATGCAGGGCGAGAACGATCATCAGAACCATGTCCGTGCCTCGTCATCACTGCCTGGACATGCTTCGCTTGGGCGCAGAGCGTCTTAATGACGAGCCGCTGCTTGGACATGGAACCATCACGCAAGCGAGAGGTCAAATTCTGGACGTGCGCTCTCAGCGCAGGACGGTGCCCGGGATGGATCAAGGCGCCCTGCTCTCAACGCCGTCCACGCAGGCCGTTGCCAGCCCGTGCAGGGCGACGGCCGCGGCGGTTGCCACGTTGAGCGAGTTGGCCATGCCCCGCATGGGAATGGTCACGGCGGCGTCGGCGAGGTCAAGCACCGCCTGCGAGACGCCGGCCCGCTCCGAGCCGAGCACCAGGCAGACCGGGTAGCGGGGCAGGAAACGGTCGAGACCCACGGCATCGCTCGTCTGCTCGACCGCGACAACCTGGCAGCCCTCGGCGCGAGCTGCCAGGACGGCCTCGACGGCGCTGTCCCGCCGCTCCCAGGGCACCCAGTTGTGCGTGCCCTGCGCCGCCTGGACCAGCTTGCGCATGCCCCGGCTTGCGTCCCGGCCGCAGACCACCAGGCGCTCGCACAGGAACGCGTCGCACAGCCGGAACAAGGCACCGACGTTATAGCCCTGGCGCACCCCGTCGAGGACAACTCGAATCGGCAGGCGGGGCTGTGCCCGGAACGCATGCCGATCCGGCTTGTCGCGGCGCAACTCGGCCGTGGTCAGCGCGCGACCAGCACTTTCAAGGACCCCGACCGTTCTGGGCGACCCGCTGTCCGGACCGCAGCCGCCAACGAGCATGATTGCTGGAATGGCGTCGCGCCCAGCCTCAAGACTGACAAGGGAGGGAGAAGTGGACAACATGGCGGCTTCCTGAGTGGATGCTCCATCTCATGGCTTCTGGACGTCAGATGCGGACGTGACTGCCCATTCCGCCTGCCGCACTGGAGACGAAGGGACAGCGCTTGGCCAGTCTCGCACAGCCTATACTGTCCCTCACGTCAAAGGCAGCACGCGCTGGCCCGATCGCCGACAGCGCGGCACGGCGCTCCCTCAACGCCCGGCGTCGGTCCGCCGCGGCGTTTCTCCGTCCGGGGTCGGCACATCCGCGAGCCGCGCGGCCAACTCTTCGTGGGCGGCGATGCCCTCGTCCACCACCCGCACCTCGTCGTCGTTGAGCGGGATCTCCTGGCGCAGCCGCAGCAGGTTCGCCTTGCCCTCCAGCAACAGCGCCTTGGACGAGTCCTTGGGCATGTAGAAGGAGCACCGCGCACAGGCCATCCGGTGCGGGCACTGGTCGAAGAAGTCGTAGGTGCAATAGCCGTGCCCGAGGTCGTAGTGCTTCCAGGCTTCCCCGGCAGCCAGGCCGGCCCGGACGGCACCCTGGTCGATCAGCACCTCGACCGCGCGCAGGTTGCGGGCGAAGTAGCCGGCGTCCTGGTAGGACTTGGCCAGCCTTGTCGGACTGACCTTGGTGTAGTGCCGCGTGCTGTCCGGCGAGCGATGGCCGAGCCACTCCTGCAGCTCGGACAGGCTCATCGGCTCGCGGGCGTTGTAGAGCTGGGTGGCGATGGTGGCGCGTGCCCGGTGGCTGGTGATCCGCCCGCGCGCGTCCTCGGCCGGCACGCCCGCCTTGCGACACAGCAGGGGGATCAGGACTGCGTTGATGTAGGTGGGTCCAACCCGTCGGCCGCGGTGAGAAAAGAGGACGTGAACCCGCCCGCCCGTCTTCGGGTCGAGCCACAGCGGCTGCAGCGGGCGCACCGCTTCCCAGGCCGCGACCGCCTCGCCCACGATGCCGTCCACCGGCTTGGTGAACGCGGTGCCGGTCTTGTTCACGGGCACGTCGAGCAGGCAGACCCTGCGCTTGTTGCCCGCTGCGGCCTCGCTTCCGTCATTGACCGCCTGCCAGCGGATGCAGCCCACGCGCAGGCGAAGGATCTCGTCCCGGCGCAGGCCCGAGAACAGCCAGACCGCGACCAGCGCCCGCACCAGGGCTGCCGGGTAGAAGTGCCCATCCTCCGCCGCCTCGCGGTCATCCGGCCGCGACAGGTCCCGGTCGGTCAGGTTCAGGCCCGCCCAGACCAGCTTGGCCCAGGTGGCGTCGGCGATGGTGCGTGGGTCTGGCCCGATCAGTGCCCGGACCGAACGCGGGGTCGCCAGCGCCCGGGCGGGCTGGAAGCGAACCACGATCCAGCCCCACTCCTGGCAGTCCGAGAAGAAGGTCCGCAACGCCTTGAGCACGCCTTCCTTGGTTGCTGCCGAGAATGGCTTGCCGACGTGTCCCTTGAACGACCCAGCCGAAGTGGACCACTGCCCGACGGTGGCCCGGTCCATGGCCGCGACGTAGGCGGCCGCGGTCTCGCGCGTCCAGTCGCCTGGCCCCTTGACGCCAGGGTGCTCCGCCGCAAGCCACCGCCCGGCTTGGAATAAGCGGTACACCGCGCTGATCCGGCTCGCCGGCTGCAAGGTAGAGGTCATGAACCATCGCTCGCACCACTGCCGCTATTCCTCCGGCACGCCCTCGACCGCGGCCCGGTGGGCGATCTCGCCCTTGCGGGCAGTTTGCCCGTCGCGGCCGAGCGGCTCCGTCATCTGGCCGTGGCGGACGAGGACATAGGACAGCAGAACCAAGCCGCGGCGGGTGATCCCCGCGTCCGCCTCCGCGTGGAGCTTGGCAAGGGTCGCAGGGGCGAGGTCAGCCAGCTGCGGGCTGCGCTGGGCCAGCATGGTCTCGGAGAAGGCCGCCCGCAACGCGACCGTGTTGCCTTTGCGCGTGTAGCCCCAGGCCAGGAGGTCGCCTTCCACGGCGGCGATGGCGGCGTTGACCACTTCCGCTCCGAACACTTTCTCCGCGAGCGCGTGGTGGGCAAGGCGTCCCAGGCGGTCCAGGCCATCGAAGCCGCAGAGCAGGTAGGCAACCGCGATCAGCTGGTGGCGGGCGTTCGCCGTCACGCCGTGCTGGCGGACGTAGGCGTAGTAGTCGCCGCTCAGCATCTCGTGCCAGTCCTCGGGCGAGAAGGCCCAGAACGAACGACCATGGCGGTGCATGGCCCGGATCAGCAGGCAGACCACAGTGGTGCGCACGGTGTAGCTGCGCTTTTCGGTGATGGTGGCCCCGAGATGGTCGAGCGTGTCGTGCAGCGGGTGCAGCAGCCGCTCCAGCGCTGGCCGGGCCTCCTTGTGCCACCCCCGACCGCCCGCGGCGAAGCGCTCCACGAGGCGGCCCATGTGTTCGCGCTCCGACGGGCTGAGGTCCGCTGCCCGGTCGTAGCGCGCGACGTCCAAGGGCCATGTCCAGGCAGGCGCACCGCCGGGCTGCGGGGCAGGGCCGGGCAAGGCGGTCATCCCAGCGCCTCCGCGACCTGGGCCATGCGCTGCCCGTGCAAGGAAGCGGCGCGGGCGAGCTCGCCCGCGCTGCAAACGTGCCGGAGGTGGTGGCGGCCGATCTGAGTCCGGCGCTTGGCCTGACGCCGATTGCGGCGGGGCGGCTCGGCCGCGGCGTGACGACGGCTGAGGTGGCCCAAGCCATCCTTGAGGCTGGGACAAGTCCTGCCGCTTTGGATAAGACCGCGGTTGGCCTCTCGCGCTACCTCTTCGATGGCCGGGAGGTAGCGGCGCTGGTCAAGTCGCACCGCATCAACAATGGCTGGATCAGCCACATGGCGCTGCGGCGGATGCTGGGATGCAGCCACGACGTGGCCCGGTGTTTCTTGTCCAGCGGGGGCTTATTGTTGCGGTCCAGGCACCGGCACCGGTGACACGGGGAAGAAGTTCTGGCGCCTGCCGCCGCGCCCAGCGCATCTCGAAGGACAGCGCTGATCGTTTCATTGACCTACATGTCCTTGGATCGCATTTGAAGCAGCAGTTCGGGTTAGGAGCCGCTGCTATCAATCGGCTGGCTGCACGGCATTCCGTCACTCCTGTGCTGAGAAGCATATCCCCCTCAGTCGAGGTATGGCTCCGACGGGATCTTGTCAGCTTGATGGAAATCGAAGAAACAGACAGCAGTTTTTAAGAAAACAATCTTTTCTCATTTACTGTTGGATGGTATCGCGTTTCTCTCATTATTTCTTAGAGCCGTGTCTCAAAGCTTGGTAGCCTCACATCAAGCAAACTCTTGAAATGTTTAGCGGCGGTTTCTCATTTAATTTTGGATTGCCCAGCTCCGGCCGGGTCAGACCTTAGGGCGGACAAGGGCGGCGACCACGGCCCAGATTTCCGTCCCGTCCCCATCCAGCGCCACCATGGGCCGGTCGGCGCTGCCCGGGCGCATCCACCATTGGCCGCGGCGGAAGGCGAGCTGGGCCACCCAGACCTCGCCGTGCAACATGACGATGGCGACGCGCCCATGGGCGGGCGGGGCGGACGTATCGGCGATCAGCACGTCGCCGGGCAGGATGCCGCGCTCGGCCAGCGCCTCGCCGAGAACGCGGACGGGGTAGCGGTGCGGGCGCCGCAGGTCGAGCAGGGCGGCAAGGTCAACCGGGCCTTCGAGGGCGTCTGCGGCGGGCGAGACGAAACCGGTGGTGTTGGAGCCGTCATAGCCGATGTCGCCGCCGTCCTCGCTCGCCGCCATGCTGCCCCGCCCTGATCAGTGACGGGCCGCAATGGAACATACTGGCAACTCGCTTGGCAAGAGCAAGAACAAAGATGAACGAAGCAGCAGGGCAGGGCTTCAGGTGGGATCGCAGATCGGCCATCAAGGCAGGCGCGCTCGCTGAGGCTGGCGCTTGATGCTGTCCGAAGCGGGGCAGCGAAAGTAGGACGATGCAACGGCGCATCTCAGATCATAGGTTCTGCCCGCAATGCCTTCCTATCCTCCAAGCAAGGCCGCCGCCGAGGCGCGTTACAATGGTTTGCGGCTGGCGGCCTTATCGAGGGCTGCAGCCTTGTTCGCGCCGACTACCGCACCGGTGCCCGTCCGCATCGGCACGATCACGGCGGCGGCTCTGGACACCTGTGCCGTGCAATGGGCGGGACACCCGGCCCGAGTGGTAGCGTGGTCATGGGACGTGATGGTGCTCAACCACCGACGGCGCCATCCATCAAGGTTTGAGCTGGCATTGTGGAGCGGCAACACCTTATGTGGCCTTGCCCTTGGTCGGGCCGGCAACACGCATTGCAGCATGGAGTATCTGGAAGGGTCGCCGGTCATCGGGCATCCGCTCAAAGGCCAAGTCATCCCCGCAGCCCTGACCGCTTTGGCAGCGTATGCGGCGGTGCTGGGCAAGGCGGAGATGCGGCTTGTTGAGCCGTTCGAGCCGTTGCTTCCCCTGTACAAGGCTCGCGGGTTTCTGCTTGTGGAGCCGAAGGGAGAAAGTCGATACTGCGTGAGGAAGACACCATGAATACGCGCGCACTCCGTCACCGCCCCCCGCCCCGCTCCGGCGCCACGCACGGGCCAGAGGGCAATGCCACCGTGCCTGCCGCACCCACGACGGCGCTGCCAAAGGCAGCCGCGGTGCGCCTTGCACGGCTTGGCGCGGCTGACATGCCTTGGCTGGGCCAGGGCGATGACGCGATGCTGACCGGCTATGACGGCCCGGAGATCAGCGGTATGGCAGAGCATCCTGCCAATCCCGCCAAACGTCGTTGACGCGCTCCGGCCGAAGCCGGGCAGATCGGCAACGGCGAAATAGGCGCCCTTCGTGCCATTCTACGATTATCGTGCGACCTTCTGCCTTCACTGTTGGCGGGAGCCGTGCATCTGGCAGTAACCATCGGTTCGGGGAGCGCGAGCGATGCAGTCGGCAGAGGATGCAGATGTCAGGACCACCCCTGCCGCCCGGCTGGCAGCGTTCGAGCGCGGTGGTGGAGCCACCGCAGAGATCCTGGCCCTGTTCGACAGCCTGCAGCCCGTCTCCGTGGAGGCCCTCCGCGGCCGCTGGCGCGGCTCGGGCCTGCCGAGCGGGCATCCCATAGACGGCCTCCTGGAGCGCTTCGGCTGGTATGGCAAGGAGTTCAACGGGCCGGAAGACGTGCAGCCGCTGCTGTGCAAAGGGCGAAGCGGCAAGGTCTTCGGGCTGAACCCTGCGTTCGTTCCCATGGGCTTGGTAAGCCGGCACGTCGGCCTGTTCCACAACCGGTTCGCCGAGGCGGCGTTCGCGTTGTCCGCACGGGTGGCCAGGACGACGCGGCCGGCAGCGCGCCTGAGGATGACAGAGTTCCGCGGCGTGGTGACCGCCACGATGATCTACGACCGCTTGCCAATCCAGGACGTGTTCCGTGCGGCAGCGCGCGACGTGCTGCTTGGCGTCATGGACCTGCGCAGCATGGCGCAACCGTTCTTCTTCGTGCTCCGTCGCGAAAATGGCTGGAACCCACGTCCTGCAAGGGGATGCGGCAAGGCATCCTGAAGCGCCGAACGGTGACATATGAACCCATGCCGATGCGTTGAGGGCGGGGGACACCCTGTGTTCTGGACCCGTCCCGTGCCAGACTTGACCGGGAGAGCGGTCGGGCCTTTAGGAGCACCGATGATGCGATCAATCGCATGTGGGAACCGGTCATGAGGCGGCGCACGCTGCTTGCGGCCTCCGCCAGCCTGGCGCTGCCCGCGGCCGTGCGCGCCGCGGGCGCCACAACGTTGAGGTTCATCCCGCAGATCGACCTTGCCTTCCTCGACCCGCATTGGACGACGGCGAACGTCACGCGCGGCCACGGCTACATGGTCTTCGACACGCTCT
>CALMAB010000279.1 GCA_937858325.1 uncultured Acetobacteraceae bacterium | reverse complement strand
GCGCCCAATCGGCCACGAGCGGCATGTCCGCCAACTCCGGGCGACCCCGGAGCATGGCGTCCCAGGTTGCCGGCCCGGGACGCAGCAGGTCATGCCGCCGCAGCGTCATGGGTCTGGCCGGTCGCCGCCGCGATGACCTGCCGGGCGACCTTCGCCGCCGCCGGCCGTCCCTTGCGCTCCGCGCCGAGCTGGTCGCGCACGTCCTTCTGCCCGGCATTTCGCAGCGCCGCCTCAAGCTGCCCGTCCAGCGGCTTTGCCGGGTCCCAGATCTCCGCCACGGCGCCGGTCTGGGCCAGGTGGTCCAGGCCCGGCGCGAACACCGGCGTCGTCTTCGCCAGTTCTTTCAGCTTGTCCTCCGGCAGCTTGGTCACGCGGGCCATCGAGGGCAGGTCCATCACCGCGGGTTCCGCGCCCGGCAGGCCGACCAGGCTGTCGGTCGCCAGGGCCGTCGCCAGGAACGCGCCCGCCGACGCGCGGCCGTACTCCAGCCCAACCGTGCGGTGCCCGTGCTGGCTGGCGAGCAGCAGGCACTTGGCAAGGTGGGCCAGGTACTCGTTGAGGCCGATCATCTCCTCGCGCCGGGCCATCAACTGGCCTTCCGTGTCCACCAGCACCAGGATCGGGGTGTCGCCGCCCTTCTCCACGACGCCCAGCACATGCTCGGCCAGCGGCAGAACGCCCGCGGCGCCGAGCGGCACGCCGTTCGCCACCCCGATCACCGCAATCGGTCCGCCGTCGCGTCGCTTGCCGTGGCCGGTGATCCAGCCGTCCTTGCTGGTTTTCACGTCATGCCCGCCGGGAAACAGGCCCTTGAGAACCTCATCGAGCGTCATGGTTGGCTTCCTTCAAGCGGTCAGCGATCCCGGTGAAGGCATCCTCGTCCATGTCCCGGACAGCCGGCGGGTTCTTGATGCCGAGGACCTTCCACATGCCCACCGCGTCGTCGCACCCGCCCAGCTTGCTATGGCGTCCGGCCAAGCGGGCCTGCTCGGCCTTGAGCGTCTTCAAATCGAAGGGCGGAACCTTGCCCAATACGGCGATGGCCGCCTCGCGGAAGCCGCTCATGGTGTCGGCGGCAAAGGCGTCCGCGCCGCCGATGAGCCGACGGTTCTTGCCGCCGACCACGCTCCAGACCAGGGCCTTGTTCGCCGCGTCGAACTCCTCGACGCCCTTGTTGGTCTCGATCACCTCCGGGCCGGACACGCCGATGCGGCCCTCCTCAGAGACGACGATGCGCGAGCAGGTCGCCGCCGTCAGCCCGGCGCCGCCGAACGCCCCGGACTTGCCGCCTACCAGCGCCACCACCGCCACCCCGTTGGATCGCGCCTCCACGACGGCGCGCATCACCTCCGCCACCGCAAGCTCGCCCGCGTTCGCCTCCTGCAGCCGCACGCCGCCGCTGTCCAGCAGCAGCAGGACGGCCCGGGGCAGGTCATCCTTCCCGTTTCCGCCCCCGGCGGCGTCGCGCGCGGCCCGCAGCAGGCCCACGATCTTGGCGCCGCTGACCTCGCCGAACGTGCCGCCCATGAACTGGCCCTCCTGGGCGGCGAGCAGGACACCCTTTCCGTCCAGCGTGCCCCGGCCGATCACCACGCCGTCGTCGAAGGCGGCCGGCAGGTCGAACAGGGCGAGGTGCGGGCTTTGCACCCGCTCCGCCGGGCCGAGGAACTCCGTGAAGCTGCCGGGGTCCAGCAGGCCGTCGATGCGCTGCCGGGCGGTCGCCTGGAACCAGCTCGCCTGCGCTCGGGTCGCAGTGTCTTCCATCATTCGGCCTCCATCAGTGCAGCGCCCTGCATCAGGCGCAGGTAAACCGTGTCCGGCCGGGCGCCGCCGTCGTTGATCGAGATGCGCAAGCCCCCGGGCGAGCGCCGTTCCACGAAATCGGCCACCACCGCCTTCCAGGTGTCGTCGAAGCCTTCCGCCGTGGTGGCGATGTCCACCTCGCAACGCGTGTCCGGCAGCACGCGCTCCAGCAGCACTTCCAGGTTGCCGGACGCGACCACGCCGATGATCGCCTGGTCCTTCTTCCCGGCGAGCCGGCTCTTGGCCGTGTGCTTGATCTTCAGGGTTTCCATGGCGGCGATCCTACCAGTTGCGGAACTTGGCGGGCGGGTCGTACAGGTTGCCCGACCAGCGCATCAGGTCCTTGACCGACTGCGCGGCCAGCATGCTCCGGTGCACGTCGAGCGGGTTGATGCCGAGGTCCTCCGGGCGCCGGATGACCTTCCGCTCCCGCAGGCGCTCCACCATCTTGCGGTCGCGGCCACGGCCCACCTCCGTGAACCCGGCGATGCCGCGGATGGCCTGCTCCCGCTCCTCCGCCGTGCGGCACAGCAGCAGGTTGGCGATGCCGTCCTCGCTGACGATGTGCGTCACGTCATCGCCGTAGATCATCACCGGCGCCAGTTCGAGCTTGAGCTTCTCCGCGAGGTTCAGGCTGTCGAGCTTCTCGACAAACGTGGGCACCATCTTTTCGCTGAACGTTTCGATGATCTGCACGACCAGCTTGCGTCCGCGCACCAGCGCCGGATGGCCGTCGGACGCCTCACGCCCCGCTTTCAGCCAAGGGTCGCTCGGGTGGCGCCGCCCGTGGGCGTCGCAGCCCATGTTCGGGGCACCGCCGAAGCCGGCGATCCGGTCCTGCGTGATGGTCGAGCTGTTGCCCTGGAGGTCGATCTGCAGCGTCGAGCCGATGAACAGGTCGGTCGCATACAGCCCGGCCACCTGGCAGTACATCCGGTTCGATCCCATGGAGCCGTCCCGCCCGTTGAAGTAGATGTCCGGACGGGCGCGCATGTACTCGTCCATGCCGACCTCCGAGCCGAAGCTGTGGATCTGCTCGACCCAGCCGGACTCGATGGCGGGAATCAGCGTGGGGTGCGGATTGAGCGCCCAATGGGTGCAGATGCTGCCCTTGAGGCCCAGCTTGTCCGCATAGGTCGGCAGCAGCAGCTCGATGGCCGCGGTGTTGAAGCCGATGCCGTGGTTGAGCCGCTTGACGCCATACTCCGCGTAGATGCCCTTGATGGCCATCATGGCGGTCAGGATCATGGTTTCCGTGACCTGGGCGGGGTCGCGGGTGAACAGCGGCTCGACGTAGAACGGCTTCGGGGACTGCACGACGAAGTCGATGCGGTCGCCGGGCACGTCCACCCGCGGCAGCTTGTCCACGACCTCGTTGACCTGGGCCACCACGATGCCCTGCTTGAAGGCCGTCGCCTCGACCACCGCCGGGGAGTCTTCGGTGTTCGGCCCCATGTAAAGGTTGCCCTCGCGGTCGGCGGCGCGGGCCACGGTGAGGGCGACGTGCGGGGTCAGGTCCACGAAGTAGCGGGCGAACAGCTCGATGTAGGTGTGGATCGCGCCGAGCTGCACCTTGCCGGAGTTAAGCGCGCGGGCCACTGCCCCGCCCTGGGTTCCGGAGTATGAATAGTCCAGCTTGGTCGCGATGCCCTTCTCGAACAGGTCAAGGTGCTCGGGCAGCACGATGCCGGATTGGACGATGTGCAGGTCGTGCACGGTCTTGGGGTCGGCTTGGGCCAGCGCGCCCGCGAGAAAGTCCGCCTGCTTCTGGTTGTCGCCTTCCATGCACAGCCGGTCGCCGGGGCGGATGATGGCTTCCAGCAGGGCGGTGGCGTCACCGGGCTTGACCATCTTGCCCCGGGCGAACTTGCCGCCTGCTTCAAGGCGCTCGCCGCGGGCATCCTTCTCCTTACGCCAGGCTGTTGCCGGAACGCCGTGCTGGTTGGTGTCCATGCCGATCTCCTGCTGGCCTTTGTCGGTTCGGTGAACTGCTGCGCGCCAAGAACCCTAGACAGCGACCCAAACAACCTCAACCCGTAGCCGGGGTCATGTTGTCTCCCCGCGTAGCCCCTGGTTGTAACCCGCCTTGACCGGCTGGCGCGCTCGACGCGCGACCTGCTCGACATCGCCGAGCGGCTGCGGGACGCGGATGCCGGGCTGCGCAGCCTGGCCGAGCCTTGGGCGGATACCACGTCGCCAGCGGGCCGGATGATCCTGACCGTGTTCGCCGGCATGGCTGGGTTTGAAAGAACGCTGATCCTGGGCCGCACCAGCGCAGGGCGCGATGCGGCCAAGCAGCGGGGCGTACGATTCGGGCGACCGCCTGCGCTTACCCCGGATCAGGTTGTGCTCGGCCGCAGGTTGGTGAACGAGGGTACCTCCGTGCGCGCCGCGGCGAAAGTGCTCCGCTGCCGCCACGCGACGCTCTACCGAGCACTCAACGTGCCACCTACGGGCGAGTGACCGTGCCACATAGCGATGCCGAACTCGTGCCACTTACTGGTGCGGGTCACACGCCAGAAGCAGCCCTACGACGTGCCCGGTCCCGCAGAGCGTAGCTGTCCGCCAAACCACCAGTGACCGGCCACCCCGAACGTGTCCGGCAGTGCTGGCACGCGAATGAAAGAACGGACACGTTATTGATCCGGCTTGGGTGAACTTGAACGGGCTTGGGGCTGTGCCAGGTTGTCGGCATGACACATGTGGACATGCGCAAGCTGGCACCGGCGGCGCAGGAGGAGCGTCGGCGTCAGGCGATCGGGCTTGGCGAGAGCGGGCTGACGTATGAGGCGATCGCAGTGCAGACGGGGTTGAGCAAGACCGGGGTGTTCAGCATCTGCCAGCGCTTCGTTGCCGCGGGCGTGGCGGGGACAACGAGCCAGCCGCGCGGCCCTGAGCCGGGCACGGGCGCCCTGCTGCACGCGGGGCAAGAGGCCGAGGTCCGTGCGCTGATCTGCCGGCATACGCCGGACGAGTTGGGCCTGCCCTTTGCACGGTGGAGCCAGCGAAATCCGCAGGATTTGCGCGGGGCGGCAGTACGAGCCCTGGTTGAGCAGCGCTGCGGCGTGCGCTTGGCCGTGCGGACCATGGGAACTTACCTGGGGGAACCTACCTGGCGCGCTGGGGCTTCACGGCCCAGAAGCCGCTGCGGCGGGCCTGCGAGCAGCGCCCGGCCGACGTGCAGCGCTGGTTGGGGCAGGACGACCCGGCCATCGTGGTGCGCCCGGCGGGAGAAGGGCGTGGTCTTCTCGGAGGAAGCGGAGCTTCGCTCCTGGGGCGACGAGAGCGGCTTGCGCGGCGATGACGTGCGGGGCCGCTCGTATGCGCCCCGAGGCCGCACTCCTGTGGTCCGGCCCAATCAGAGGCGGGCGAGCGTGGGCTCAGCGAAATCGCGAGGCGATTTGCGCGGGATCTCGGCCGTGAGCAACAGGGGCGGGCTGCGCTGGATGGTGCTGGAAGGCCCGCTCAAGGCACCGGTGCTGATCCGCTTCGGGGAGCGCCTGATCCGGGCGGTGCCGCGCAAGGTGTTCCTGATCCTGGACCTGCGCAAATCGCTGCGCGATTTCGCTGACCTGCCCGCCCATCGCTCGCGCGCCGTGCAGGCGTGGCTGGCCGAGCGCCGCAAGCAGATCGAGGTGTTCTACCTACCCGCCTACAGCCCGGACCTGAACCCCGACGAGGAACTGCATGCTGACCTCAAGCAGGCCGTGACCGGCAAGCTGCCTGCCCGCAGCAGACCGGAGCTGAAGCGGCGCGTGATCAACCACATGCGCAGGCTCTCAAAACTGCCGGGTCGGGTTCGCAGCTTCTTTCATCGTCCAACGGTCCGCTATGCCGCGTAATTCAAGTCCACCCCGGCCGGATCAATAACTGCCGGACGGGAGAACGGACATGGCCAGCATCCGCAGGGTCAGGCCTGCGCCATGGGGCGGCAGCTCGTGTTGGACGTGTCGGGCCAAGGCCTTTCTGGCCCGGGGCGCGGACAGCCCCGCGCCGAAGGCTGCCGTCCACGGCCATTCGGTGCAGGACAGGACCGTGAAGCGCCACGCCGCCGCCTCGTGTTTCGCCACCTGTCTGCCGCCGCACGCGCTGTTCGTGGCCGATTTCGAGGGGCGTCAGCGGATCGAAGGTGTGCGGCCCGGCCTGGAACATCGGCCTGTTCCCAAACGCCGCCGGGCGCGGGCGGCAAACCGGCAAGGGCACATCGACAGCGGCCGCTATGCGAGCGTGAGCGATCACGTCCGAGACCTGATCCGTCGCGACCAAGCCATCGCCGACCAGCGCGCACGGCTGGTCGAGGCGCTGATCGAAGGCGAAGAGAGCAGCGTGAGCACCCGCCAAGTGACCGATATCGTGAACGCCCTCCGGCAGGAAGTGCGCGGCCAAGGTACCTAGCTTGCGCTGTCGAAGGGCGCCGATGCCGACCTGGAATAGATCGCCCGCCGCTCCGTCGAGCAATGGGGCTTCGCGCGGGCCGAGCAGTGCCTGCCGGGCTGACGACCTGCTGGGCAGCCCGGCCGACCAGCACGTGATGATCCTTACCTCATGCGACGCGGCCCCACCCGATTCCCCGAAAGCTCCCTTGCGACCCAACGCAGTGAGGCCAGGTCGCCGCCGCCGATGCAGGTGTGTTCCACCAGCGGCATCGCCCAGCACACGCAGGCGCTGCGCGCGATGATGGACGCGGACAGCGACAGCCCCTGCCCGGGCATGGAAGGGCTGGTCCAGGAAGCGACGAAGCACGCCTTGGAGTCCGACCTGCCGCCGCCCCTGCGCGACCTGGAGATGGTCGCGCAATACCAGCGCATGTCGCACTACGGCCTGGCCGGCTTCGGCACGGTTGCGGCCTATGCAGAGGCGCTGGGGTTGGACGACCAGGCAACCAAGCTGAAGTCCATCGTCTCCGACATCTACAGGGCGGACGAGTACTCGAGCAGCCTGGCGGAAAGCGCGCAGAAGGCGGTCGCCCAGGGTTGAGCGAGCGTGGGGCCGGCGAGCGCCGGCCCGAAACTGCCAGGCTCCGCGCCGACGCGACTTGGGACCAATCGGCCCCATGCCGGCGGTCCCTGGATTGCCGCGCCGCCAGGGGCGGCGCGCGCTGGCGAACGGGGCGAGGCAAGGGGCCGTTGGTAGCAGGCGGCAGTTCCGGGAAGGCGCGCTCGCCGCTCCGTCCTCACGTTGGCTGCCTGCCATGACGCTCAGCATCAGGCATTCGGCCTAGTTCATCGAGCAGGGCGGACCCGTCCACCCGCCCGAATGGAAGGGCAACCCGTTAACGTGGTGTTAAGCGCCCAGGTCTGGCGGTCGAACCCGGCAACGGTGTCGCTCTGGTTTCGGCCTGAACAGCACGGCCCGGAGCCTCAGCATGACACGTCCCCCGCCAAGCACGAGCGCACGCCCTACCCAAAACCGGAGGGGCATGTCCCATGCCCTTGCCCAGCCCCCGAAGCCATGCTCCTGGCCCCGCGCGCTCCGTTCAGCCGGCATGGCCGCACTCCTCGCATTCATGCCGACGGCCCTGCCCTGCCCCGTGCAGGCTGCCGGGGCATCGGCGCCGTCCATGGCGC
>CALMAB010000278.1 GCA_937858325.1 uncultured Acetobacteraceae bacterium | reverse complement strand
GAGATCATCGGCGTCGCCGGTGCGGCGCGGCTTGAGGGCTACCGGATCGGCTGCGGCATGACGAAGGGTACGCCCGATCGCGTCGCGGTCGCTGGCGAAATCATCAAGGGGCGCAAGGGTTACCGGCGCTTCGATTGCAAGGAGGCAGTATAATGGCAACCCAAATCGCCGAGCGCCGCGAGAACCCCGTCGCTGTCATTCGCCAGACGCTCCACCAGATGGCGCCCGAGTTTAAGGCGGCGCTCCCGGCGCACGTCTCCGTCGAGAAGTTCACGCGCGTCGCTCAGACCGCGATCCAGAACAATCCCGACCTTGTGCAGGTGGATCGCCGCAGCTTGTTCGGTGCGATCGTGCGATTAGCGCAGGATGGCCTGCTGCCGGATGGACGCGAGGCCGCGATCGTCAAGTTCAACGACAAGGCGCAGGCCATGCCGATGATCGCCGGCATCCTGAAGAAGGTGCGGCAGTCGGGCGAGGTCGCCTACGTCTCGGCGCAAATCGTCTACACCAACGACCGCTTTAAATGGACGCTCGGCTTTGACGAAAGCGTGGATCACGAGCCGGCGCCGCTGGACCAAGAGCCAGGCGAGCCGCTGGCCGCCTATGCCGTCGCTGTCCTCAAAGATGGCTCGCGGCTGCTGGAGGTGATGCGCAAGAGCGAGATTGAGAAGGTGCGTTCGGTCAGCCGGGCCAAGGCCAACGGTCCTTGGGTAACGTGGTGGGGAGAGATGGCGCGCAAGACTGTCATGCGTCGCCTGTCCAAGCGCCTGCCCATGTCGAGCGATCTGGACGACGCGTTTGAGCGTGACGAGACGCTGGCGAGCGAGCCGCGCAGTGCCGAATCGGCGGCGGTGATCGAGATTCCGCGCGGGCGACTGGAACAGCTTGAGCAGCAAATTGCTGGCCATGATGCCGACGAGCAGCTTGGCCGCGACGACACCAACCACGGCGAACCCCACGCCACCTCCGACCAGCTCGCAATGGCGCTGGAACACATCGCCCGCAAGACGAAGATCGAAGACGTGCAGAACCTAGTCAAGGATTGGCTGACCGAACTCGATCCGCAGGACCAGGAACGGCTGAAGGACGCGGCTGCGGCGCGGATCATGGCGTTGCAGGCCGCCTGATGCCCTCGCCCTCAAACCTAGGAGAGTGGGGATGACCGAGGCGGAGCGTCTTGAAGACCTTGCGGCGCGCGTAGAGGCGGCGGCGGGCGGGGATCGGGAGTTGGACGAGCGCGTACATGAAGCGCTCGGATGGGTTTATCGGAAGCAGACCGGTCTAGGTATGAACGGTCGGACGCCTGGTCGCTGGATGTGGTTCGCACCGCCTTGGAACGGCAAGGGTCGATACATTCTCCCATCAGTTTTCGGTTCGCGCAATCGCATCAAGTATGCAGCCGCACTCCGCGCCTGCGCCGTCGAGGCCCGCAAGTGACTGGGCTTGGGGCGGGGGCGAAGGATCAGCCTTCCTTCCAAGAGCGCGTCCAGCCGTGGCTGATGACGTGTTTCGGCGAGATGATCGCTGGCGACCGCGAGGAACGTAATCATCGGTTTTTGGAAGAAGCGCTGGAGCTTGTGCAGGCATGCGGCTGTACGGTCAGTGAAGCGCACCAGCTCGTAGATTATACATTTGGGCGGCCGATTGGCGATGCGCCGCAAGAAGTAGGCGGCGTGATGGTGACCCTTGCGGCGCTCTGCCTCGCCAACGATCTTGACATGCACGCGGCGGGGTGGGTCGAACTCAATCGCATATGGGGCAAGGTCGAAGCGATCCGTATCAAGCAGGCGGCTAAGCCCAAGCACTCGCCATTGCCGGCCGCAGCCGCCTCCACCTCGGCACCAGCCGCCCCCAACCTCCTCGCCGCCCTGATCGCCGCCGAGGGCCTGATGCCCGGCACCTTCGCCGAGGGCGGGACGGTGCACAAGCAGGTGCTCGCCGCGATTGCGGAGGCGACCCGGCCGTGAGCGGACCGAATGTAAGCCGTGCCGATGCACGCATGATTGCTGAGGCGGCAAGCGACTTAGCCGCGAAGGCATTGGCCTACCGAGCGCGAGCTGAACGCCTAGAAGCCGCTGCCGCCGATGCTCTCGCTGGCTGGCGCTATATTCGAGCGCAACACGGCGACCTTTACGGAGTCGGTTGGGACCGCGTGGAACAGGCCCTGGTTGATGCCATCGGTTCGGATCGGCACGCCGCATGACGCCCCACATGGATGCCGCGCGGGTGGAGGCGTGGCGGGCCGAGTGCGTCTGTGGTCATTCGCCATGTGATGGGCTCGACTGTGGTCCGTTCCTGCCCGGCTGCGCACCGCGAAAGTCATCGCCGAAGAAGACTGCTGCTGAACACGCGGCTGCGCGGGCCAAAGCGTGGGCAACTCGCCGAGTGAAGTATGGAACAAGGGGGCATTCTTGACCAACGAAGAGGTAATGGCTGAACTGCGATCCGACAGTGCTCTCAACCGCGCTCGTGCCGCATTCTCATCCGCTGCTGCGCGCATTGAACAGGCGCATGGTCAACGGCGGCCGCCTAGCCCGATCGACATTCGTCGCATGGAGTTTGAGGCGGTGTTGTTGATCCGCGCCGCTTTTACCCCCTCAACCGAAGCGAGGCCGTGGTGACCGAGGCTGATGTGGCGCGAGAGCAGATCGCGCAGCTGCGGGAGGCGCTGGAGCCGTTTGCGAGAGCATTGGATGAATGGATGGATGATCCGCAACAGCCGGACCACTGGAACACGTGGGAACATCCTTTGGCTATCGGTGTAACAATCGGCGATTTCCGCCGCGCTCGTGCCGCCCTCGCCGCCACGGGAGAACAGCCGTGAGCGCGAGCGAAGATGACGAAGAGATCACAGCATTTCTTTGCCGCCCTCGTCAGCCGGCTTGCGAGCATCGATTTGAGGGCTGGCGCGAACATGATGATGGCTGCGGTGGCGAAGCTGTCTGCTCACTTTGCGAAATAGGAGCGATGGAATGGTCGATGCGGCATCTTCCATGACCCCGAGCGATCCAGCGGTGGTGGAGGCTGCAAGCAAGCTGACGAATGCGCAGCGGGACGATGCAGCCTATGAGCGCGGCTGGATCGATAGTCTCGACGCTTATGACCGCGCATCGCTTGTACCGAGCGCTGATCGCTACTGGTACAAAAGGGGCTGGGATGCGTGCGCTGACTATCGTTGGCGGGATCGTAACGGCAACGGGATCGCTCCCGACAGGTCTTATCGCACACCCCGTGCCCACCTCCTCGCCGAAGCCGCGAGCCGGGACGCCCACAACCCAGATATGAGCGGAGGAACCGAGTGATGACCGAGATTGAGAAAGAAGTGAGCGAAGCCATGGCGGCGGACAGCAACTATCCGCTTGGTGGGCATGATGCGATGAAGTGGGCCGTTGCTTGGCGTCTGACGCGAGATCGCAACGGTATCGACGCTAACGCTTCCAACGCACCGGGCAGCGACATCGACGGCTGGATGGTCGGCTGGTTCGCCAATTGCATGGCAAGCGCGCATCCTAAGATGCTGATGCAGGACGGCGACCATGTCTGATGCGGCGAGCGATGCGGTGGTGCTGCTGCCGTGCCCGTTCTGTGGCGGCGAGCCATGGAAGAACTTGGCTGGCAAGGTGATTTGCCAAGGTAGGTTCGAGGGCGATCATCCGACAATCATGTGGCCTGTCGCCGCCTGGAACACCCGCCTTTCCGCCCCGCCCTCGCGGGAGGTGGAGCTGCGCGCCGAGGTGGAGCGGCTGCGGGATGCGCTGGAGCCGTTTGCCGAACTCGCTGATAATTTTGTCAGCGAGGACAACGATGACGGCAATTTCTGCAACCCGCCTCTCCACGAACATCAGATGCGTGTCCGTGTCGGCTGGCTGCGCGCCGCCCTCTCCGCGCGCACGGCGGGGGATGGAGGATCGCACGATGACCGCTGATCTGGAGGCGCGGGCGCGATCTTTTTGGGCCGCATGTTGCAATCCTAGTCATCTCTGGTGGGGAACACGAGTAGACAACATGCAAGATGCGAGTAGAAAAAAGCGTACCGCTGCACAAAAACAGACACATTGCGCCCAAGGGCATGAGTTTTCGGATGAAAGTTATGGTGTCCGTGTAGGCCGAAGAGTTTGTTTAGTATGCAAAAAGGCGGATAGACAACGACGCGACACGCTACGCACTAATAAGAACCGTGCTCGTTCGGCGAGAAGAGCAGCCGCCCGAGCAGTTACCTACGCTAAGAATTTAGGGTAAAGTCATGACTGGTAAACAGCTAGAGACTAAAGCGCGGGAGTTGCTGGCGGTGGAGTACGCCTTGGACGGCATCGATCTCGACCTGAAGGCGGAGATGATGCTGCAAGGTCCTGCGCCAGCAATACGCGCTATCGTTGCAGCCCTCTCGCCCCCAGCGCCAAATCACGGGCAGATCAAGCGGATCGCGACAGAGGAAGCGCGCCAAGTAGCAGTCGAGTACCGGCTTAACCCGCAGCAATACGAACGTCACGGCGGCAAGCATCCAATCCAAGAGGTGATCAAACGCGGTATCATTCGTGCGATTGATCGTGCCGCCCTCACCCCGGATACCCCCCATGTCTGACACGCCAGAGCAAGCGGGGCTGGTGGAGCGGCTGGGCGAGCGATACTACACCGCCGACCCCGGCCGCACAGTGCCGTACAATCGTGATGGTGCCGCAGCCGCCGCCGAGATCGAGCGCTTGGCCGGGGCGCTGGCGGAGACGCGAGAGTTTCTAGCCGCGGCTGGGGAACGGCTTCAGCAGGCATTCCGTGACGGTGCGGCTTACCTCAGTCGCGCCATCGCAGCCCTGCCTACGGGGGAGGGTGAGAAACCCGTGCGCGAGAGCGTGGCAGGGTAGCCATGGGCGCGGCCGAGAAGCATCCGGGACCGATCCCGTTCTGGCCGGCCGGCATGAGCTGGGACATGGCGCTTGCCTACACGGGCGTGGGCGAGGCGCAGATGCGGGACTGGCAGAAGCGCGGCCTAGTGCGCTTCCGGGCTCGCGGGCCGAAGGGTGGCCTTGTCACTTCTCGCGACCAGCTGGACGAGGCGCTGCGACAGCTGTTCGCCGCGGGTGCCGACATGGCCGAGGACTTCGACTTTGGCTGAGGCGCGCCTGCCCTCCTACGTCAACAAGCGCCGGCTCGCGGGCGGACGGATCGCCTACTATTGGGTGCGGCCGGCCTGGGCGAAGCCGCCCGCGTTGCGGCAAGGGCAGGCGTGCCCGTACGCGACCACCAGCCTGGGAACGGACCTCGCAGACGCGATCCGCAAGGCCGACGCGATCAACGACGGGTTCAAGCAGTGGCGACTGGGAGTCGAGAGCGGTCCGCCGAAGGGCACGGTGCGCTGGCTGTTCCGCTGGTACGTCCAGCAGCAGCGCTACAAGGATCTTCGAGCCGAGACCCGCAAGGCCTACCTGCGGATGATGGGCGCGCTCGAGCAGATGCCCATGAAGACCGGCACGCTCGGCGATCGCAGGGCAGGGGGCTTCGACGCGTCCGCGGCCGACACGCTCTATCAAAAGCTCCGGCCGGGCGGGGAGCGCCAGGCGTCCTACAAGATGAGCCTGTGCCGCGCCGTCTGGGGCTGGGCGGCACGTCACGCCGCGACTACGGGCGTCAAGGACAACCCGTTCGCCGGTATGAAGCTGCGGACCAAGGCGACGGTCGGCAATCGGCCGACATCGCGCGCCGAGTACGAGGCGTTCAAGGTCAAGGCCCGCGAGATGGGGCGCCAGTCCATGGCGACCGCGGCCGCGCTGTCGTTCGAGTGCTGCCAGCGGCTCTACGACGCGTTCGGCTTTGCCGACCCGGACGGGCGCGTCGACCGCGGGATCAAGTGGGAGAGCTACCTGCCGGGCGAGAGCATCGGCCTCGTGCAGTCCAAGACCGGGAACGCGGTCGAGATACCTCTGGTGGACGCGATCGACGGCGAGACGGTGGCGCTCTACCCAGAGCTGGAAGCGGAACTGGCCCGCACCGACCGGGGCGGGGGAGGGCTGATCGTCAAGGACGAGCGGACCGGCAAGCCCTACAGCTACGACTACATGCAGAAGATATTCCGCCGCATCCGGGTCGCGGCCGGGCTGCCGGACGGGATGACGTTCACCGGGTTCCGGCATGGCGGCTTGACGGAGATCGGGGACAGCGGCGCCGACGACGTGCGGGCCATCTCGGGGCATCGCACGCTGGACGTCACCGCGATAGACAACAAGGCGCGCCAGGAGAAGGCCCGGCGGATCGCGGCTAGGCGGCGGGAGCAGATCGCGCTGGTGGGGGTGCGGGGGGGGGTGGTCGGCTTAGAGGATGAGGTGGGCCGCAACGTTGGGGAG